>DEBW01000044.1 GCA_002348905.1 Ruminococcus flavefaciens
GGCTTCGGCGACAGACGCAAGGAAATGCTCAAGGATATCGCTGTTCTCACTGGCGGCGAAGTTATCACTGCTGACCTCGGTCTTGAACTCAGCAATACTACTATTGAACAGCTCGGTCAGGCTAAGCAGGTAGTTATCCAGAAGGAGAATACTATCATCGTTGACGGCGCTGGCGACAAGGATGCTATCAAGGCAAGAGTTGCTCAGATTCGTGCTTCTATCGAGACTACAACTTCTGACTTCGACCGTGAAAAGCTCCAGGAGCGTCTTGCTAAGCTCGCTGGCGGTGTAGCTGTTATCAAGGTTGGTGCTGCTACTGAGATAGAAATGAAGGAAAAGAAGCTCCGCATCGAGGACGCTCTCGCTGCTACAAAGGCTGCTGTTGAAGAGGGTATCGTTGCAGGCGGCGGTACAGCTTACATCAACGCTATTCCTGCTGTTGAAAAGCTTGTTCCAACTCTCGACGGCGACGAAAAGACAGGCGCTAAGATAATCCTCAAGGCTCTTGAAGCTCCTGTACGTCAGATCGCTGAGAATGCAGGTCTTGAAGGAAGCGTTATCGTTGACAAGATCAGACGTTCACGCAAGCTCGGCTACGGCTTCGATGCTTACAACGAGGTTTATACAGATATGATACCTGCTGGTATCGTTGATCCTACTAAGGTTACTCGTTCTGCTCTCCAGAACGCTGCTTCCGTTGCTTCTATGGTACTCACTACTGAGAGCCTTGTTGCTGACATCAAGGAAGAGACCCCTGCTGCTGCTATGCCAGCCGGCGGTATGGGCGGAATGTATTAATTCGCAAAGCGAATTAATACAGCTTTCAGAGATTAGAACTCAGAAATCAGATATTATTAAAGGCGAAGCCATTGCGGTTTCGCCTTTTATTTTTATAAACTTAGTACACATAGAAATCATAAACAGAAGGACTGCTTTCTGGACCTTTTACCTTTGCTTCACAGGTTACTTCCTGTTCATTTCCAAAAGCATCTGTAACCGAAGCCTTATATTTTAAAAACCATGTATTTTCATCAACTGCCGTTTCAGCTAATCTACCTGTCATCATGTGTAGTGAGAATCCATACGGATACATCTGCTTTCCGTACATTTCTAATGTACCAACAGCAACTGAAGGATCAAAGTTTTCCTCAAGAATCTGCTGAGTGTTCTTTTTAGACTCTATTCTTTTAATATTATCGACAGTATTAACATATAATGCAATTTTCTTATTAGTATAATCAAATGATTTGATTCCTGTTATTATAAAGCCAGCATTGTTTAATTCATCATCTGTATAGCACTCTAATTCTACGGTAAAATCAAGATGTGTGACTTCGTGTTCGTATGTTGCAGTATATCCTCTGTTTTTAAGGAAATCTCGTCCACTTACATAAGAATTATTTTTAATAGTATCAGAAATTAGTTTATATTCCTCTTCTTTCTGGACAGCAGTATTTGTAGTTGTTGCAACAGTAGTTGTAGATGTTGTAGTAGTAACGGTTGTGGTTGTAGTTGATGTTGTTGAAGTCGTAGTAGTTGTCAAAGTAGTGGTAGAAGTTGTTGATTCTGTGGTGACTGTTGTTGTCATAGATGTTGTAGTAGTTATAGGATTTTGATGTTCCTCTTCGGTTCTGTTACTGCCGCCTGAGAGCATAAGTATCACAAGCATTCCAAGCATCATTATAATAGATACAATACTTAGTGAAAGGGCAATATATCCCTGTGTCTTATTGTATCGTCCTTTATTGTCAAGTATAACTAAAAGCGATAATACCAAACCAGCAATACCAAGAAAAAAACAGGACGAACAAGTGAAGAATGATATTATTGATATAATTAGCGCTATTAATCCTAAGTCAACTTTTGATTGTTTAGTCATACTATTCATTGTAAAACCTCCTATTAAAGCAAACAAAATCAACGATATAACAATATGCTGTTAATTAAATATTATCATATTTTTTCACAAAAGTCAACGGTTTACCGACAATGATTTCATACAAAAAATGCTATTATTATTTATGTACTATTACATGAAAGGATAGCATATATATGAATATTTCGGAAGCAGTTGCTGAACGCATACTTGAATTATGCAAACAAAATAATATTACAGTCAACAAGCTTTCTACAATTTCAGGAGTTACCCAGTCAACAGTAAATGATATTGTTAATCATAAAGCAAAAAATATCGGTATAATAACAATAAAAAAGTTATGTGACGGATTTGACCTAACTATAACTGATTTTTTTGATAATGATATATTCCGTAGTCTTGAACAGGAATTATACTAATATAAAAGGCGAAGCCATTACGGTTTCGCCTTTTTGTTTATGGTCATTGTCGGGAATTTGCCTTGGCATCTGTAGGGACGACCATCGGTCGTCCGTGTGTCAATGTAACAATACACATACAATATTTGTTTCCGGACATTGTTGTGTTATTTGCGGACGGCGAATCGCCGTCCCTACAATGGGTTAATGTCAGATTATGTGTAAGGCACGGGCGGATGATATCCGCCCCTACTGAGTTCTGTTATCTAAGTTCTAATCTCTGATTTCTGAGTTCTAATCTCTGCTCTCTGATTTCTTCTTGAATTTTGACTTCTGACCGAAGTTGAGGGAAATGGTGAGTATCTTGTCTGACTTGAACAGTCTGAGGGCGAAGAACATACAGATCGCAAACACTACGACCTGATATGCAAGTCCGCCGAGGAAGATGTTCATATGTCCGAACATGATATTATTCATAGCGGAGAATGTATGTGTGAACGGGATAGCGTAAACTACCATTCTGAAAGCCATTGGCAGAGTGTTGATATCTGCGAACATTGAGATAAGATACGGTACCATTGCCATTATCATGAGCGGCATTATCATTGTCTGTGACTGCTTTGTGTCGTTGACGAGTGCGCCGAGCATAAGTGCTATACAGAGGCATATCATGATAGTAAGGAAAAGCTGTACTCCTATGAGGATGTAGTCTGCGGTAGTAAGAGTAAGTCCAAGTTTTTCGAGTGCTGTGTCAACTGAGAGATACTGTCCGACGAGCTGAGTGCCCATTTCATTTGTTACCTGCTCTGTAGTGCTGGTCATGAATGATGAGAAGCCGAACATATATACTACGGCGTTGAGAAGTGCTACTATTGCGGCTGCAAGCATTTTTGCGCCGAGGATAGAGGTTCTTGAAACAGGTGCAGAGAGCAGGGTTTCGAGAGTTTTGTCTATCTTTTCGTTGCTTATCGCACTTATGAGCATATTTGATGTTACCATGATGAGCATGAATACCACGATAGGGAGTATCATGTTCTTGGTCATAAGGCTTGACATTACTTCGTTTGCGCCTATATTTGCTGAGTTTCCGGAAACTACGGTGCTTTCGCTGATATTTACCGGTGAGCCGAGTATCTCGACTTCTTCTTCGGTAAGACCTGCATCTGCGGCAAAGGTCGAGGACACGCACTTGCTTATAAGCTGTAATGCTCCGGAGTTATCGTTTGTCATATTCGACATCATAGCTGCGGATTCCATAAGGCTCACGCTGATTATATCCGGCTTTTCGCCCTTTTCGAGAGATGCTGTAAAGCCTTCGGGAATGATTATGAGAGATTCCTGCTCTGTTTCTTTGAGGATAGCAGCGTAGTCATCGCCGGACGTATCAAAGGTTTTGAGGGTAGCTCCGCTCTTTTCGAGGACTTTTACAAGGTCGTGGGTGAAGTCGGTATCGTCACGGTCGCTGATGCTTATAGTGTACTCACTTTTGATAGCCTCCTTGATAGTGGACTTCATCATATTTCCCATGAACATGAGCATACTCACTATCAGCACAAGGCTTACGATAGTTTGAGCTGTGATAAGCTCGCCAAGCTCTTTTTTAAGCAGATTAAAGAATTTCATTATCATTCACCACCCTTTCAAATACTTCTTCAAGGTTTGCGGCATTGTAGCGCTGTTTAAGCTCGTCAGCCTTTCCGGTAACGAGGAGATGTCCCTTTGCTATGATGCCTACACGGTCAGAGACAAACTCTATCTCCAGCATATTATGCGACGACAGCAGGAAGGACATTCCCTCCTCTGCGGCAAGCTGTTTTATCATCTTTCTTATCTCGATAGCGTTGAGTACGTCAAGACCGCTGGTCGGCTCATCGAGTATCGCAAGCTTAGGCTCGGTCATTACGGCACGGGCAAGCAGCAGCTTTCTTATCATGCCTCGGCTGTAAGAACCTATCTTGTCATTCAGTCTCTCGCCAAGACCGCATATCTTCTCTGCACGTTCAACATAGCGGTTGATAGTGTCGATATCCGTTGAGAAAAGTCCTGCCATGAATCTGAGGTACTTCCTGCCGGTCATATTCTTGTATGCTCCGGCTTCATCGG
>DEBW01000124.1:0-2420 GCA_002348905.1 Ruminococcus flavefaciens
TTTAACTGCGAAGTTTGAGTATAGAATTATAAAATCCATAATCAATATTTCGATTAAGGACTTTTGTCATTAACTCTAATGAACCATACATATCAGAATAGTTGATTCTATTGCTGAGATTTTTTTATTGCTCCGCCACAGCTTACACAGAATTGACTGCTGGATCTATTTTGAGTGCCGCAATTTGGACATATGCATTTAGCTTCTCCTAAAACTTCCTCAATGCTCAGCTTTCCGCCTTGTGTTATTTCTTCCCATGCCTTCTTTTCAGGCTCTATATTGATTATGCCAATAACAGGAATGCCTATCATGGTAAATAATATTAGTCCGATAAACCAATGAGATGTAATAAAACATATCGCTGAAATCATGAAAAATCCGAAGACAAATCCATACTTTAACATCATATTTTCTAAATCGCCATTCCAGAAGCGATTATTATTATGATTTTTACGCCAAAGGAAACGTTTAGCCTTTTGACATTTTGCCTCGAAATCTTTTAATTGCCATGAATATCTTTTAATATAATCTTCTTTAACATGATTATCAATATTTAGCTTCCGTATCTTATCTATGTGATCAATGTATTCCTGCTTATATGTAAACTTTTCTTCAGTTTTTAGGATGCCCTTATTTGAATCAATATCTGTTCGGGCTTTATCTGCTTCCTCTCTTGAATTATATGTGTGACTTCCGACAGAACGATATGCTCTATCAAGTTGACCACGCCTTTTTTCAATCGTTTTTATTGAAGCCGAATAAACGCTTTCGTCAAGTCTGCATTTTTGTGCATATTCTAATATTCTATTTTTTAGGTTCACGGTCTCTTCTTCACACGCTTTAATTCTGTCTGGAGATTTTTCATCTCCTTTATTTTTGTTCTTTGACAAGCCGTTCGCAAGATTGTTTAAGTTATTTGAGATTGCCTTATTTAGAGCATTATATGCACCGGAATTATATTTGCTCGATAGGCTAAGTTTATTACTATAGCTCTCTATGTTTTCCTTCAGCTTGATTATTCCATCTGCATTCTCCAAATCCAGAAATTCATTATTGAGTTTATTGCTCACAAGTGTATTTAAGTATGAAGCAGCAGTCTCGGAAATAAGAACAATATTTTTGTCGAAGTCTTTAACCTCAAGCCCTAAAGAAGCCGCATTTTTTAATACATCCTCCCTGTTTTTTACCAATTCATCGAGATTGTTACCAAGATTGCAGCTAAGTGTTGTATATACAATATCACTGAGATCAGATTGGGCAGGCGTAATTCCAAAAAACTTTGCAATATTGAGGATTTCTTCATAATAGTCTGGAGATATTAGCAGAAATGTTAAGTAATATTCATACACATAAGGGTCGAGGGATAAAATTTTATATGCAAACTCTTTTTGCTGATTAAATGTTAATGAAACTGTCGTAAGGTTGTTAAATATCGAACGGGCATTGGCAGAATCGTTTTTTGATACAAAACCTCCAAGTTTTAACTTGGCTGCTTTGTTAAGCGAGTTTGTTAATACCAGCATAACATCAAAAATAGCACTATACGCCCCATCTAAAAGAGCTTTGCGTTTCTGCTTATCATTAAATAAGGCTTTGCGCTTATCATCTGCTTTTGCTTCGTCCCAAGCATTTCCAACGGCGTTAGCAATGTCATGTCCCATTCCTTCAATAGCATTCATTTGTGCTGCTTGGAACTTATTTCCCCATGCTTGAGCCATATTTCCTCCAATAGTAGCGGACGTCCATCTGGGACGACATTCCTTACGCATTTTTCGGTAATAACTTGCATTATTAAGATTACTTATAATCCGCTCATCTTCAACAGCAAAAGTTCTATAGGCACGATTAAAATCATCAAAAATGCAAAGCCGCTCGCATTCGTCATAAACATTGTTTGTATCAATAACATTTACGCCTACAGAAATTGAATCGTTAACCACTTCCATTATGCTGTCTTCGATTGCGACAGAAAGGGCTTTATATGCAGAACTAAGTAATTCATCAATGTTTCTCAAATTATCGAATACACGCTGGAATTTTAGGAAGCCTTCATCTGCTAAGCTCTTATATTTTGTCCGTAATTGCGTATAAACATTTCGCTGTGGAGAAATCACTAGTTCATTACCAAATATCGGAAATGATTCCGAGTAATTATATTGTTGAATAATTTCGTTTAATTTTTTCATGATAAAACCTCCCGATAGTGACAATAATGTTATATGGTGATATAATATGATCAGAATAACGATTTTCGCAAATTTATATAATTCAAGTAATTATATCCGTTATACGCTATATATAGCCTCTTTTAGCATTACGATTGACGAGAATTCTGACGGTTAATAATATTTAAGCGGCAGGAGTGATGAGACTCATACAGTACGCCTTACGTTCCATAGAGCTGTGAACATAGCGATTCA
>DEBW01000124.1:2499-2740 GCA_002348905.1 Ruminococcus flavefaciens
ACGCAGTTTGTGGCAAACATATGCCTGAGAGCATGGAAGTTTATTGACGGTAAATTTGCTTTTTTCAGCATAGATTTGAAGCGGTTCTGTAGTGTGCGAGGTTCGATAACTCTTGTTGTATTGGAAAGTATATATCGGTCATTATTACTGCGGAAATTCCGCAGTATTTTCATAAGGAAAGACGGTATAGGTATCATGCGCTGTGACGTTCTGCTCTTGGGAGTATCGATAATGAGCTGAG
>DEBW01000124.1:2759-5685 GCA_002348905.1 Ruminococcus flavefaciens
TGCGTATACGCTGTACAGTTCTCCTGACGGTCAAAAGACTTTTATCGAAGTCGATGTCGCTCCACATCAGACCGCAGACCTCTCCAACACGAAGTCCCGTATAATAGCTCAATAATACGCACAATGACGTTGTGTTCAGATTAGAGAAAAGATACTTGCACAGCTTCCGCTGCTGTCCAGAAGTGAGCAAAGGCTTTTCTTCCTTGATGCATTTGGGAGTAACAACATTTGCAAGGATATTCCTTGTACCACGTATCTTAGCAGTATACTTTGCCATTGCCTTGAAAACAACAATGATATCGGAAACGTACTTCGGGGAGAGCCCCAAAGCTAGCTTCGCATCAATAAAAGCATAAAGCATTTGAACCGTCAGAGTCTCATAGCGCAATCCGCCGAAAGAAGGAAGTATATGCTTCTCTACCTTCATCTGATAATTAGCGTAGGTAGAAGGCTTCACTCGGAGCTTTATTGCGGACAGCCATTCGCTGAAAAGCTCTTTTACCGTCAGATGACAGGAAGCAGTCATAGTAGGAGCGGCGACCTTCAAGGAAACAAGCTTCGCCCTTGCCTCTGCATAGGAATGACCGTATACAGAGCGATATTTAGCCTTCCCATCGCCTGTGAAGCCGCACTTATAACGTCCCTCCCAACGTCCGTCCTTGCGTTTATAAATATTTTCCCCCCTACGTGCCATAGTTCTCACTCCTTATTGACCATATTTCTGACGGTAAATACACTGTCGAACCATACAAACTAAGGCTTTACGCCTTGTATAAACTGCTGATTTTTGTTTGGGATTTGTAAATTTTTCTTATATTACATTGAAGAAAATGTGAAATTGTGGTAAAATCATACATATAAAACAAGCCAAATGACCGCCGCAGATTATATAAATTTGCGGCGATTTTTATGTCTGCTGAATAAGCACAGTATTTCTCGCGCTTTGTGTTATTGTATTCTATACAATATTTATTGTATCATATCAAATTCATATTGTCAATCAACTATGATAAAATATTTTCATAGGACGGTGACTTTATGAAAGAGAAGTATTATGATAAATATAGGATTATCGGCTTGAAGATAAGCTACTACCGCAAGCTCCGCGGACTTACGCAGGAGCAACTCGCTGAAAAGATTGAAAAAAATCTCGCATTCATCGGAGCAGTGGAAGCGCCCAATGTGAACAGGACTGTATCGCTTGATACGCTGTTCGATATAGCCGAAGCTCTTGACGTTCCTGCATACAAATTTCTGACAGAAGATGAATAAAAATTCTCCCCGCTGTTACGCTCGCAATGAACGTAATGGCGGGAATTTTCATATACTTAGACTTTAGCTGCCATTATCAGGTGATCGCAATAGCCACTACATCGCGGATATTTGCATTTTCATAGCTGATAAACGCTTACAAACAGCCGGTCTCCCCATGACGGGGAGACACTTTAAGTATAATACAGCTGTTTAATTATTTTTCTCTATCAGGTGATAGGGGAATATGTTGATTTATAGGTGTTTATTTCTCGTCTGGCTTCTTCATATAACCGCGGCAGTAGTTACCGGTAACCTCATGAACGTGCATAGCCAGCTGTTTCAGTTCTGATTTGCCGCTATGATACAGCTTTCCGTCCTTCGCATTTACTGAATTGACCATATAATGTGCATGATACAGGGAGTTGCCCTGATTCTCCTTATGCAGTGCAGCAATTGTCTGATGATCCTTGAAGAAAGCAGCGATATCATCAGTATACTTACGAGCTGTCGCTTCATCATGCACAGTCTTCTTATCAAATGCAACCATGAAGTGCATTACCGGATTATCACCGATTTTTCCGTAGTATTTCTTCATCGCAATCATCTGTTCGTATGTATAATCCACGTTTGAATCACACACACCGTAGCCCATTGTATCTACGCGTTTTTCATCCGGCTCCGGTTTATCCTTGTATACGTATTCAACGCAATTACGGAAGTAACCTCTTCCTTCGCCGTTATCAGTAATTCTCTTCTGTGTCAGAATATCCATAATGAATGCGCCTCTCTTTCCATTTTCTTAGCATCTTCTTCGGAATACTTTGCGAGCAGTTTCACAGCTTCATTAGCGTAATTCTGGAACTGCATCATTTTAGGTGGGGTATTGTCTGTTTTCGAGTGGTTCAGTCGTTCATTCATGACTGCGTTAGGCTTCATGCCTCTTTCTTCCGCCTCACGCTCGATGCTGTTAGCGGTTGCTTCCGTCATAAGTACAGTCTTACGGACAGTCTTTAAGTCTTCTTTGTTTCTCATAGTGATTTTTCCTTTCGTATTATATTCCCATAAAGTGCGTAATAGCTATAACTCCATATACAGGTACTGTATATTACGCATACACATATATGTCCATATACATATACTCTTATTGTTGTTATCCATTACTTATCCCTCTATTATTTCTATTTAATACAGGTCGCTTACGCTCTACAGGTTATCATATAGTAATACTTTTTTGACGAAATTGTATTACTATTCCGAGAATTTCAAAAATTCATATGTATATTATTACTGCGTAATATCATTTCAAAAAAAGGCCTTTTGACGTATTTTAGCGCTATTTTTCTATTTTTTCGACTTTCTATATGTATATTATTCTTATGAGTACATTGCGCGTGTATTCAAGAATAATGCAAAGGAGGATCAAAAAAATGTCCGAAACTAAGCGCTATTTGACCTGTGGAGTGGACAGCACCATACCGTTGGAATTGCAACTATTTCTTTGGGAATGTGTGGAGCAAATGCCTGCTCCGAAAGACTATCTCCAAGTCTTTGACTTGGAACAAGTCGGCTGTATGCAGTCTATCACTCACCGGAGCGAGGAACCGGAATACCGTAAAGTATACCTGCTCCCGTCTGATACACCTATCACAGAAAAGCTGTACATCATTGATGA
>DEBW01000174.1:0-334 GCA_002348905.1 Ruminococcus flavefaciens
ACTCGGTACGCCTACGGCGTGCTATTATAATAATCACGTTGCATGAGTTTACAGTTTGACTTTTTCGGCGCTGTTTGGTATAATTATGGCAAGTGGAAGCGATGTAGGACAATTCTACCAAAAGGAGTGCTTAACTATGAATATAGAGGATTTTTCAGATGTTTCGGTCTTGGGTAAAACAGCATATGCAATTCTATGTTTTGAAGAATATATAAAAGTCAAATATCCGGATACAATCATGATACCGGTATTGGAATTAATGTGGAAAATACCATGTCAACCTCTTGATAATTATACCTACAAATATGTTGAGATACTTCCGGAATGTTTGTCT
>DEBW01000174.1:552-738 GCA_002348905.1 Ruminococcus flavefaciens
GAGTATTATCTTGAAAAAGCTGTCAAAGTTTTAGAAAAAAATGATATTCCTTTACCGGATATAAAGAAAGTGCTGCCATATACCTCTGACAAGCATGACGGGTGGGGCGAAAATATCTATCCTAAAGGAATATCGACTATGCTATTTCTTGATAATTGAAATTTATGAGGAAAGTAATATGGAAAA
>DEBW01000174.1:975-5832 GCA_002348905.1 Ruminococcus flavefaciens
TTATACTGTTCTCAGCAAATCCGAGAGTTATTGAGTTTTTCCGAAACAAGCATGATATTCTACTCGGGAAGCGATATAATTTTGAATATCCGCTGGATAATCCTATTATTCGCAGTGAACTAAGACCAGATTACGAGATATGCCAATTCAATAAGGATATGTTTAATAACTTACAGGGACGTATTACACCTCGTTTTTCCTGGAGAGATGCTTCTGAATTTTTGAAGCATGGGATGGGTTATTGTGTCATGCATCAGAAAGAAGCTGTTTCATGGGCTTTTTCGGCTGCTGTAAGCAGAGATGAAATTGACATCGGAATTGAAACAGTTTCAGATTTTCGTCACATGGGACTTGGGCTGGCTGCAGCAGAAAAAATGATTGGGTTCTGTTTTGAACAGCACAAGCGCCCTGTCTGGTCGTGTGATGCAAATAATATAGCATCACAGAAAATAGCTGAAAAATTAGGATTTGTAAAACATTCAGAATACTTTACTATCAGACGATAGATTCTGATATTGGTAATGTAAGCAGTGTGCAAGGTCAATCGCACAGATCGTAATTAATGGTGATGATATATGATTGTAAACGGCATTGTTATTCAAAAATATTCTGACAATTCATATAAAGGGATAGACGGCAGCGGATTCAGCTATCAGACTGCTCAGAACTGGTTCTTAAACTTTGAAGAAGACGTATCTGACTGTTTTGAACCCTATTATCATGAGAACATCGATAAAACCTATTGGAATCTGGACGAACATACATGGGTATCTGCATGTAACGATATGAATTACATATACAAATATGTAGAGGAAGCAGAAAAAAGAAATATAAAATACAGGCTGTTACTTTGTGAAACCGACGTGCCGGATCCGAAGTTTGATTGTCCTGATTTTAAAAAGATATTTCTGGGATATGACTATGCATATGCAGTGGGTGACAATTATTCGGCTGTGTACAATGAGGTCCCGTTTGTATTTCCTCAGTTTCAGTTAAATCAATACGGACTCTTTCAGACAAGAGAGGAAATTGATGAATACCTTGCCGCAAGAGAACAGTTCATACAGACCCACCCTCCGCTTACGCTGGAAGTCGGAGATTTTGTTGTTTTCAGACTTCATGAGGTATTTCTTAGCTGAATTTTATAATATACAATATGAAGGTATGCAGGGTGCAAACATAGTTTGCGGATCTGTAAGGAAATATAAATAATCCACAAGAAAGGATAAAGATATGGTTACTGTTACAATTGAAGGCAATAGCTTCAAAGTTATTGTCTGCCGAAAGGAGCGTACATTATGAGCGATAAGGAATACTCGGGCTACAGAGGTTATATTATCAAGGTTAAAGGCGAGATAGTTTATGATGCTGGCTTTTGCTGCATTGCTCATTACGACTATCCCGAAGACACAAGATACTATAAGAGGACGTGAACAGCATTTGATTGAACACTTTGGTGGAGCAAAATCAGTAGGCGGAACATCGGGAAATGCTATAAACGGAATTGGCTTTGGAAACAAGAGAAGAAAAAAATATCTTTCAGAATCTATAAAGGAGTTTGGTAAGCTTTGAGAAGAATAGTCGGAAATATAGGCTGCTTCAGATTAAGTGACAGTAAATATGGCTTCGGCAGGATATTTCAGGATGCGTGCGTGGCTTTTTACAAACATATCGGTGCTTCCGAAAAAGATATCCCTCAGACAGAGGACTATGCTTTTATTGTTGGAGTATATGACACTGGAGTAAAGAAAATGAAGCTTGTTGAGAAAAGACCGTACAGTTCAATTGAGGAGGTTACGGCTCCCCCGATGAGTATGAAGGATCCGATATCCGGAGAGTATTCTGTCTACAAGAATGGAGCGATAAGGCCTTCAGACTATGAAGAATGCAGAGACCTTGAAGTGTGTGCTGTCTGGGAGTTGGAACATGTCATCGACCGACTGTTGAAAGATGGCAAGTGGACTCCGACTATTAATAAATAACAAAAGCCTCACACCACTGAATTTCCAGTGATGCGGGCAGGCAGAAAGGATACGATGACATGATTCTGAAATGGACTGCAGCTTGGTATGAACTTGACCAGACGATCATTGTCGGAGACAAAGACTGGTTCTATCTACCAAGTAATGAGAATAATCATTCCTTTTTCAATGAGCTTTATCAAAGCAATTCTTTCATACGCAAAAAACTGGAGATTGATAAGATATCTCATCCTGTACTTGGCGATGTGAAAGGAATTGTAGCAATCGGTCTGGATTATACTGTTTATCTGGCTGACGGTACAGTGCTGGAGGTCAATGCAGAGGAAGAGCCAGGACAGATATACAATTCTTCACTTATAATCGATGACTGGACATTTGATGTAGAGGTAAGTATTCTTGATGATGCAGATGATATACCGGAAGATCGGACGTTGAAAGACGCAATCCGCCGGTACAAAGGCCTGCTTGGCCTTACAGATGCGTCATGGGCAAAGGAATAGAAAAAGAGCCCCGTATCACTCAGATGATACGGGGCTCGATCATATTCTTTTCAAAGTGCCAATTTAGCGATTTCAAAGTGACAAATTGGCACTTTAGAATTATTGGATTTCTCAGAAATCAATCTCATCATGTTTTATTCCTTATGCGGCTGATCGTGCGTTCAAACTCTCCGCTGTCAAGCCATTCAGCAAGAAAAAACTGTTCTAGCATAGGTACAGTACAGGAATAAAAGCCTACTCTATCATTGTACAATGTCAGATATTTCTTAGGAAGAACCATATATCCTGCTCTCAGCGATGGGGCTATCGTTTTGGAAAAGGTGTTGATATAGATCACGTTCTCGTCAGTCGTTTGAGCGAAAAGCGTCTGTGGTGCTTTTCCGTTCAGAGTAAATTCCGAGTCGTAGTCGTCTTCGATGATCACCGCATTTCTATGAGAAGCCCATTCAAGATAATAATGTCTGCGTTCAGCAGATGCAGTTATAAGGCTCGGAAAGCTGTTGAACGGCGTAACATGGAGTATCTTTGCCTGTGTGCGTTCAAGCTCATCGGTACGGATACCCTCGCTGTCCATTTCGAGCATATCGCAGACAGCGCCGTTTGCGGTATACACCGCACGTATCTTCTCATACGAGGGAGATTCCAAAGCTATCATATTATCTCTGCCAAGCATCTGGATGCAGAGTCCATACAGATATTCCGCACCCGAACCAATGATGATCTGTTCGCTTGAAACGTTTATGTTTCGACATCTTGCGAGGTAACGGCATATTGCGTCACGTAGCTCAGCACTGCCGCCTGTCGGAGATTTCATGAGAATGCGCTCTCCGCTGTCAAGGATTACTTTTCTTAGTAATGACGAAACCGTTGAGAAAGAGATGTTATCATTATGGATAATAGCCGCATTTGAAGGTGTTGTGGAATCATTTTTCTTGTCAGATACAGGAAAGAAGTTATCCGAACAATACTTAACATAACAGCCGCTTCTCGGCTTCATTTCGCAGTACCCCTCATCGCATAAAAGCTGGTATGCGTGTTCAACTGTTATAATGCTGACAAGACACTCCTTTGCAAGCACACGTTTTGACGGGAGCTTCGCACCGTACACAAATGCTCCTGAGATGATACGACTTCGCAATTCCTGATAAATCTGCATATAGGCACAGATCGTGCTGCTGTGATCTATCTCAATGTACATTCTCTGCACCCCTTTGTATCTTTTTCTTGATTATACTACTTTTACCGGCGGTTTTCAACCATTTTGATGAAATATTCGTATACAGACGTATCATTGGTAAGTTCAGGGTGGAAGGCTGTCGCAAG
Source organism: Ruminococcus flavefaciens (assembly GCA_002348905.1). GTDB lineage: Bacteria > Bacillota > Clostridia > Oscillospirales > Ruminococcaceae > Ruminococcus > Ruminococcus flavefaciens_O. The sequence continues at coordinate 4,781 of DEBW01000174.1, forward strand.
CTGATTATCCTGCTGTAAAGCAACTATTTTTCCTTTGATTCTGGAAAGCACGTTCACACCCTCTCCAACACGTTCTGCATAGGGCGCACGGATAAACGGCATTTCAATTTCTTTTCCTGCAAACTCATCAACACAGCGAAAACTGCCGAGCTGTCTGCCGTAAGCGTTCCGTTTTACGGTTATATCGAGCGTTCCGAAGCAAGGTTCCTCTCCCTCTATTTCTTTGGCAAGCAGTATCATACCGGCGCAGGTCCCGAAAACAGGCAAGCCATTCTGTATTATTTCTTTCAGCGGTTCATACAGAGAGAGATCACCTAACAGCTTTCGCATAGCTGTACTTTCACCGCCGGGGAAAATCAGGCCGTCAAAATGTCCGCTTAGGTCTTTTAGCTGACGGATCTCAAATGCTTCAACATTTATCTGTTTCAGCTTGGATATATGCTCTGCAAATGCTCCCTGAAGGGCAAGAACACCGATACGCATTATTTGCCTCTTTCTTCCATGATGAGCTTTATTTCCTGTTCATTGATGCCAACCATTGCTTCGCCAAGTCCTGATGAAAGCTCTGCTATCAGTTTTGCGTCTGTATAGTTGGTCACAGCCTGAACAATTGCTGAAGCACGTTTTACGGGATCGCCTGATTTGAATATACCCGAACCGACGAACACGCCCTCTGCTCCGAGCTGCATCATAAGAGCTGCATCAGCAGGAGTTGCCACGCCGCCTGCCGCAAAATTAACAACGGGAAGCCTGCCGCTGTCATGGACTTGTTTCAGCAGATCATACGGCACCTGCAGCTTCTTTGCTTCTTCATACAGTTCATCCTCACTGAGAGATACTGCGTGGCGTATCTGCGAATTCATCATTCTCATATGTCTGACGGCCTGCACGATATCGCCCGTGCCCGGTTCACCCTTAGTGCGTATCATCGAAGCACCCTCGGCAATACGGCGCAGAGCTTCTCCGAGATCTCTCGCACCGCAGACGAACGGTACTTTGAACTGCCGCTTATCAACGTGGTAAACATCGTCGGCAGGAGAAAGGACTTCGCT
>DEBW01000054.1:0-8811 GCA_002348905.1 Ruminococcus flavefaciens
AATCCAGATGGTAAAACTGTTGCCGCAGCTGATTTATTAGCTCCAGGAATTGGCGAAATTATTGGTGGAAGTCAAAGAGAAGAAGATTATGATAAGTTGATTAACAGAATGAAAGAACTTAATATGGATTTAAAAGAATATTTATGGTATTTGGATTTAAGAAAATATGGTAGTGTTGAACATTCTGGTTTTGGTTTAGGTTTTGAAAGAGCTATGATGTATTTAACTGGTATGCAAAATATACGTGATGTTATTCCTTTCCCTAGAACTCCAAAAAACTGTGAATTTTAGGATATATTAGAACTGATTTTAGATAAATCAGTTCTTTTTGTTTACATAAGTTCGTTTTAGTGGTATAATTATTGTATAAAACTCAAGGAGGTTATGTTATGAATAATGAAAGGAAACGGAAAAATGAGGAACATCTTGCAAATTTAATTGCAGAATCTACTTATGAGGATTTTTACGATTTAAAATCTGCTGAACATATTAACTGTTATGCAGCTTCAATGGGATTTACCTATCCTGACCCATATCACCAGTTTTACTCACCTGGTATTATTCACAAACTTAAGGTTGGAGTAGGTCCATTCGTAACAAATGAGTATGATCCGTCATTTGTAGATACCTGTCTACAATTGGACAATATTGCTCTAAACCGGAAATGCGAGAGAGTGAACTTTCAGGATATAAATGATGACGACATGAAATATTATATTGCAATAACAAATTTCACATCGCTTCATAAATCAGATCACCATCTGCATTTCATATTCAGAACGCCTAACAATCTTTGGCTTCACAAGCCTAACTGGATTGATCCTATTCAGCTAATAAACTGGGTAGAATATGGCAAGACGTTTCATTCTAACAGCAGCTGTGCATTAACAGATGCACAGATTCCTTGTGAAGGAAACTGTTTCCCCGAATTTTTCTATGCGATGGAACTTCCAGAATAATAAACACCATTGCATAAAATCCCAGATAATTCTACCTTTTTTGTAGAATTATCTGGGATATTTTTATTTTTTATATTTATTTTCGATAAGATTATTCCTCATCATCACTTTCATTTGCCCAATCTCTAGGTCTCATAAGAGGATATAAAACAACGTCACGAATATTTTGACTACTTGTTAAGAATTGTAAGAATCTATCTACACCTAATCCCCAACCAGAAATTGGTGGCATTCCATATTCCATAGCTCTAATATATTCTTTATCAATTGACATTGCCTCTTCATCACCTTGAGCTTTTAATTCACTTTGTTTTATTAGTCTTCTTTCTTGTTCTCTTGCATCAACAAGCTCTGAATATCCATTTATAATCTCTTGTCCATTAACAATTAATTGGAATCTATCTGTTAAATTTGGATTTTCATCATTACTTCTTGCAAGTGGTGATAAATCTATTGGGTGTTTTATTAAAAATGTTGGTTCTATTATACTTGGTCTACTTACTTTCTTATAAAGTTGGTCAATTAAATTTCCTCTACCTAAACTTTCAATATTTTCAGCATCTAAGTCTATTTTTTGACTTCTTATTTCGGCAAGTAAGCTTTCTGCTGTTTCAAATTTATCTATATCTATTCCACAATCTTTTAAGATTAATTCTCTAAATGAAACAACTGGCCATTCTCCACCAAAGTCAATAACTTTATCACCTATTTGGATATTTAAGTTTCCATCATATAATTTTCCTAAAATATATGTTATCATTTCTTTCATGAATTTCATGTTATCTTCATAGTTCCAGTATGCACTATATCCTTCTACCATCGTGAAGTCTTGTAAATGGTTTGCATCCATTCCTTCATTTCTAAAGTCTCTTGCCACTTCATATATATTGTTAAATCCACCTATTATTAATTTTTTTAATGTTAATTCTGGTGATATTCTTAAATATACATCTCTGTCTAATGCATTATGATGTGCTATAAATGGTTTTGCTGTTGCTCCTGAAGCTGTATTTTGAAGTGCTGGTGTTTCTACTTCTATAAATCCATGATTATCCAAAAATTCTCTTAATAGTCTTACAAATTTTGATCTTAATAAGAATTTCTTTTTTGTTTCTTCATTCATTATTAAGTCTAAATGTCTTTCTCTGTAGATTGCTTCTTGATTTACAAGCCCATGATATTTTTCTGGAAGTGGTCTTAATGATTTTCCTAAAAATTCAAAACTATATACTTCTAGTGATTTTTCTCCAGCTTGTGTTGTAAATATTTCTCCTTTTACTCCTACAAAGTCTCCAATATCTGTTATTTCGTGGAATTTTTTGTATTCTCCTTCTGGGAAATCATCTCTTTTCATTACTAATTGGATGTGTCCTGTTACATCACTTAAGTCTAAAAATGCTATTTTTCCCATTTTTCTTTTTGACATTATTCTTCCTGCTATTGATATGTCTTTTGTTCCATCTTCTAATAATCTAGCTGCTCCTATTTCGTGTGTTATTTCATATCTTTCTGGATGTGGATTTATTCCATATTGTTCTATTTTTTGTAATTTTTCATTTCTTGCTTGCATTAATTCTTTTACGTTTGCCATTTTGATATCACCTTTCTTTTTTATTTTCTCTTTTTTGCAATACCAATATTTTACAACGTTTTGTGCGATTTGTCAATGATTACACAAATTCTTCCCATACTAAATTTGCCAAATCTAGCCCCTTATTTGTCAACTTTATATTATCAAAATCAACTATTATAAGTCCGTCATCAACCAACTTACTTAACTCATTTTTAAAAACAAAAATAGGATTATCTCCAAACTTATTTTTAAACTCTTGAATAGATATACCATCAATTTTTCTTAGACCTATAAGCATATATTCTTGTTCTTTACTAAAAATATCTTCTTCAACTTCATCAATAATTTTATTTTTTTCAAACTCATTATTTTCACAGTTATTTATATATTTTTCTATGTTACTAATATTTCCAAATCTTACATCATTAATATAAGAATGAGCAGCAACTCCAAAACCAATATATTCCTTTTGGTTCCAGCAATCTAAATTATGTTTAGATTCATAACCTTCTTTTGCAAAATTTGATATTTCATAGTGTTTATATCCATTTAGTTCAAGAAAGTTTTTAACATACCAATACATATTTCTTTCTGTCTTTTCATCTGGTAATTTCAAATTTCCACCATTTATCATTTTTTCAATTGGTGTATTTTCCTCAACGATCAAAGAATAAACAGAAATGTGTTCAGGTGAATTTGGCTTTAAATTAATAATTTTTTCTAAAGAATTTTTTACGTCAGAAATTTTTTGATTAGGAAGTCCTATCATTAAATCTACATTTATATTGTCAAAACCGATTTTTCTGGCAAGCTCAAAAGCTTTGACAGCATCCTCGCCGGAGTGTTTTCTGCCGATGACTTTCAGTACATCGTCATTTAGAGTCTGAGGATTTACAGAAATTCGTGAAGCTCCGAGTGACTTTATCACACGGAGTTTTTCCTCTGTGATAGTATCAGGTCTGCCGGCTTCAACGCTGTACTCACGGACATTGGCAAGGTCGAAATTAGTCTCAACAGCCTCCATTATCCTGCGTAGGTCGTCAGCGGAAATAGAAGTAGGAGTACCTCCGCCGAAATAGATAGTATCAATTTTTGTGTTGTTTTCCTTGACTATATTACCGATCATCTCCAGTTCACGGCAAAGGGATGAGATATATTCCGGCATTAGCTTTATAGCCGAGTCCATGCTGTGCGAAACAAAAGAGCAGTAGCTGCATCTTGTAGGGCAGAATGGTATAGATACGTAAAGGCTTACTGCTGAACTGTCGATGCTGTGCAGTATCGGGAGCTGATTTACAGCAGTTTTGTAAGCAAGGTCGAATTTGTCCGGTGAAAGTTCAAATCGTTTAGTAAGAAGTGAGCGTATCTGTTCTTCTGAGAGTTCCTGCTCCATAAGCTCAGTGACTTTCTTGACAGGACGAATACCTGTCATAAGTCCCCAGGGCGGACGGATACCGGTCTTTCTGCAAAGAATATGGTATATGAGCCTGCAAAGCTCATGCTCGACTGTATTTTTATCGCTGTCAGCCGGAAGACAGACAGAATCGGTTTCAGGCTCGTCTGAATTTTTTATTTCAGCGGATATGATGCAATTGTCGGAAGTTTCGACTTTGGCAATGACGTATTTCTCGCCGCAGGCATCGCTGATATTATCTGAGAAGCTGTATCTTGCGGTACTGAAAAACAATTTCAGTGTAGCTTCAACCTCATATTTAAAAGAATTGCCGATCAGAACGACCGGCATTTTAGAATCGTTATTTATCATATTATCCTCTGTAAGGTCTCATATATGGGTTATTCTGTTTCTCATAGCTGAGAGTTGTGTTCTCATTATGACCGGGGTATACCTTGTAGTCACCTTCAAGACTTGCAAGAAGCTCCATTGACTGCATCATGTAATGAGCGTCACCGCCGGGGAAATCAGTCCTGCCGACTGAACAGCAGAAAAGTGTATCGCCTGAGAACATAACATCATTCACAATATAGCACACGCTTCCGTGTGTGTGACCGGGAGTATGGAGAACGTGGAAAGAGCAGTCTCCGTCATTGATATAGCAGTCACCTTTTAAAGAAGTGTAGTCCGTAACCGGAGTGAAAGGCATTATTGACATTGCTGAGTGGAGCGAAGCAGACGAACTTGACAGCATAGGAGCATCACTTTCGTGTATATATACTTCCGCACCGGTAGCAGCCCTTACTTCTTCAACACCTCCGATGTGGTCGAAGTGGCCATGTGTAAGGAGTATCTTTGTAAGGTTTAGTCTCTGCATTTTCAGGTATTCAAGAAACATTCTCGGACTGCCGCCGATATCAATGGCGACGCAGCGTCCGGGAGCAGTTTCAACGAGGTAGCAGTTGGCGTTGAGTTCGCCGAGCTGAAAAGTTTTTATACGCATGATTATCTCCTTTCAGAAGAGTAGGTCATATACTTGAACGTTCAACAGAAATAACACCCTTTATCTTCTTTATCTTATCGAAGAGATTCTTGAGCTGTTCGGTGCTTGATATCTGTATAGTGCTTTCAAAGAGAGCGTTGCCGTTTTTGAGGACTCTTGATGCCGAGTGTATGATAGGTATCCTTGCTTCCATAAGGACAGCAGAGATATCGTATACAAGTCCAACACGGTCAGTGGCAACGACTTCAAAGCTTGTCTGGAGCTGAGAGGTGTTGTTCTCAGACCATACAATGTCATACCATCTGTCCATTTCTTCCGGTATATTACGCTGTTTAGCTGCGAGATAATTTGTACAGTTGACTGTATGTACAGACAGACCGTATCCTCGTGTAACGAATCCGACTATCTCATCACCTGGCAGAGGATTACAGCACTGAGCGAATTTTACAGCCATATCCGTTATCTGATCGAGAACGATACTGTTTCTGTTGTTTGGTTTGAGTTTGATGATACGAGGATCGTCCTGCTCCTGCTGATCGCCGTAGAGCTTCTGGAACTTATCCTTGAAACGTGGTATCATCTTGTCGAGAGTAATACCTCCGTATCCGATAGAAGCAAAGAAGTCATCGAGAGTTTCACAGTTATGGCGTTTGAAGTCGTCCTGTAAGAAAGTACCGAGTTCATCCTCCGGAACCTTGATATGATGTCTCTTGAACTGACGTTCAAGTTCAGCCTTGCCCTCAACGATATTCTCGTCACGGCGTTCCTTTTTGAACCATGAACGTATCTTAGACCTTGCATCATTTGTCTGAACGATATTGAGCCATGCTCTGTTCGGACCTTTATCAGGATCTTTGGTAGTGATTATCTCACATATCTGACCTGTCTGGAGCTTGAAATCGAGAGGTACTATCCTGCCGTCAACTTTTGCACCGATAGTCTTGTGACCTATCTCGGTATGTATGCGGTAAGCGAAGTCGATGACGGTCGAACCCATAGGAAGGTCGATTGATTTTCCTTTAGGAGTCATAACAACGATATCTTCCGGAGCAATATCAGTCTTGATAATGCGGACGATCTCCTCAACATCATCAGAAGTTTGCTGAGCTTCGATCACCTGACGTACCCAGGCGAGACGGCTCTCCATTTTGTCCTTTCCACGGATGCCTTCCTTGTACTTCCAGTGAGCAGCGATACCATATTCAGCAGTCTCATGCATATCCCATGTACGTATCTGCACCTCGAAAGGTATACCTTCCTTTCCGAGCACAGTTGTATGCAGCGACTGGTACATATTAGCCTTCGGAGTGGATATATAGTCCTTGAAGCGGTTAGGCAGGGGACGGAACATATCGTGGATAAGTCCGAGGACATTATAGCACTCAGCAATAGTTGTAACGATAATTCTTACAGCATACTTGTCATAGATCTCGTCTATATTCTTGTGGTTGAGGAATATCTTTTTGTAAATGCTGTAGATGCTCTTAACTCGTCCCTCTATCTGAGGAGGCTCGGCAAAATCTTCCTGATTGAAGCGTCTTGCGATGCGCTCTTTTATGGTGACAATGAACTGTTCACGCTCTTCCTTTTTAGTTTCGAGGATGTGGTCTATCTCAGAGTAGGCAAACGGATCAAGGAAGCGGAAAGAAAGGTCTTCAAGTTCCTCCTGTATAGCTCTTATTCCGAGACGGTGAGCGATAGGAGCGTAAATATTCATAGTTTCAAGGGCAGTATTACGCTGCTTATCCATAGGACGGTATTTAAGAGTACGCATATTATGCAGACGGTCAGCGAGCTTGATTATCATAACTCTTATATCCTGAGACATAGCAAGGAGTATCTTTCGGATATTCTCAGCCTGCTGTTCCTCTTTGGTATTGGTAGGTATCTTGCTCAGCTTTGTAACGCCGTCTACCAGCATGGCAACATCCTGACCGAAACGCTTTTTCAGGTCATCAAGTGTAGCCGGAGTATCTTCAACTACGTCATGGAGCAGAGCTGCACAGATAGTATCAGTGTCCATGCCGAGTTCAAGAAGTATGTAAGATACTGCAAGCGGATGAATGATATAGTCCTGACCGGAAGAACGCTTCTGACCTTCATGAGCTTTTGCTGCGAACTCATAGGCAGAGATTATCTTGCTCAGGTCGTACTGCTTGTCATCTTTCAGTATCTTCTGGATAATTCTTTCAATGGTGAAATCATCGTCGTAATCAGGAATGGAATCAATGATCTCCTTCGCTTCTTCGGGAGTACCCGTAGTTGGAATAGGAACTTCAATATCCTTGTGTCCCTCGATGTTCATAGTGCTGTCGCCGATCATATTCTTCCTCCTTCTTTTTTACGTGCGCATAATTCGTCAAGTATGTTTTTCAACGATATAAGAGCCGGTGCTGATTCAAGCTGCATCTTCTGTGTGACTGCTGCTTTGCTTATTACTGAACCGGCAGATATCTTTATGATACCAAGCTGTCGGAGTGCTTCTGCTGCGATGCAGAAACGGCAGTAGTTCAGCTTTTCGTCCTTTACTTTCATATAAAGCGTATCCATAGGTATTCCGCAAGGCGGTATGCCTTTGTAAATTTTAGCGGTCATATCTCTTGTCGGCATCATTGACGGATAATAGTTATCCGGCAGTTTTTCCCCTCGCATAAACGCTTCAAACGTGTTCTGAGCAGCAAAGTACCTGCTTTGTTCAAAGCCTTTTACACGCAGGTCAGTTATGTATATAGAAACTGATGTGTTGCCGTTGAATTCGTTTATACCGAGAGCAACTATCATATCACAGGTATCGCCTGTCTGAACAGTCAATTCATTCGGAGACTTCCTGAAATAAAGAGCATCTGCCTTTACATAGCCGAGCTTTATTTTCAGTTTGGAGTGTGCTCCGTTTGAAAGCGGCGTGATACCAGTGATAACAGCATTCTCTATGTAAAAGAGCGGCTTTTCGTTTCCTGCTCCGTAAGGTTCAAGAGCGTCAAGACCTTTTATATTCTCAATAGTAAGCTCCTCAGGTCTTACCGGAGCGTCAGCGTGAAGTTCATACTGCGGCATTATCGGGAAATTATCAGCAGCATATTTTTCGATGAGCTGACCGAATGTATCGGACTTACCGGGCTTTATGGTAAAACCGCCTGCTCCAGGATGTCCGCCGAATTTTACAAGGCTTTCAGATGCAGCAGTAAGAGCAGCAAATATCGAGAAGCTGCCGAAAGAACGTGCCGAGCCTCGTATCTCGCCGTTTTCGTCAGAAGCAATAAAGCAAGGCTTTCCGAACATCTCCATGATTCGTGAAGCAACTATGCCGATAACACCATGATGCCAGTTTTTACCGCAGATAAAAATGGCTCTTCCTCTTATAATTGACGGGTCAGCTTCTATCATTGCGAAAATATCCTGAACGATAATATTTTCAGCTTCTTTGCGCTGACGGTTAAGTTCATCAAGTTCAGCTGCTATTTTCTCGGCGCTTTCCATATCCTCGCACAGGAGAAGNNACAAGAGCTGTAAGAGGAGAACCAAAGCGTCCGGCAGCATTTATTCTCGGAGCAATGCCGAAGCCTATAGATTGTGTGTCACACTTTTTGTCTGCAAGTCCGCAGACATTTTTCAGTGCGATGACAGCAGGTCTGTCGGAGTTGTTTATAAGTTCGATACCTTCAGAAACGATGAACCTGTTTTCTCCGGTGAGTTCAACGATATCAGCCACGGTAGCGATAGCGGCGAGGTCACCGAATTGTTCAAGAGCCATGGTGTACTCGCCGCCGTCAAGAGCAGCAACGAGCTTGAGAGCGATAACAGCTCCGCAGGCGTATTTGAAAGGGGAGAAGCAGTCACGGCGGTGAGGATCAACGACAGCTTCCGCCTGTGGGAGCTCTTCGCC
>DEBW01000054.1:8869-24771 GCA_002348905.1 Ruminococcus flavefaciens
TGGTGGTGGTCGGTAACAACAAGCTTCATACCGAGACTATAGATATATTCAGCCTCGGAAATAGCAGAGATACCGTTATCAACAGTTACGATGAGGTCAGTACCGTCTGCGTGTATCTTGTCGATAGCCGCATTATTAAGACCGTATCCCTCAGAGCGTTCCGGTATATAGTAAGTAACATCAGCGCCTGCCTCAAAGAGGTAGGTATAAAGTATAGCAGTAGCCATGATGCCGTCGCAGTCGTAATCGCCGTAGATGCAAATGCGCTTGTTGTTGTCGATAGCTTCGTTGACGGTATCCGCCGCCGCCTGCATATCCTTTATGAGAAAAGGATCAGAAAGCTCAGAAGTGTTGAGTTTTTCTGCAACTTCTTCGGGCGAGGAGTAACCCTTTGATGCGAGAACGGCAGCAGTAAGAGAAGTTACCTGACATCCAAGCATAAGTTTTGAGATCTTGTCTTTTTCGGGTGAGCTGATGTTCCATTTTTTCATTGAATAAGCTCCTTAACGATGTTTTTATAAGCAGGCATTGCCTACAATTACTCATTATTAGTATACCACTTGTAATAGTTTTTTGCAATAGTCAGTACAAAAATCGTCATAATACCCTAAAAGCTTGAACAATATTTCATATGTATTTAATGCAGCAACTTTAAAACAGGGTATCATCCGCAAATGATACCCTGTAAAATGTCAATAAATGCTTTCAAGCTTTGAACGAAGCTTTTTTATTATCCTTTTTTCAAGCCGTGAAATGTAGGACTGTGATATCCCTATCATATCAGCGACTTCTTTCTGTGTCATCTCCTTTCCGTTTATAAGCCCGAAGCGAAGCTCCATTATTTCACGTTCACGGTCGCAAAGTCCCGAAACAGCATCTCTTAGCATTTCACGTTCAGCCTCTGTTTCGATGCCTTTGTTTACAACATCATCGTCAGTGCCAAGTACGTCTGACAGTAAAAGTTCATTACCGTCATAGTCAACATTCAGAGGCTCGTCAATGGAGAGATCGTTTCGGTACTGTGAAGCCTTTCGCAGGAACATGAGTATCTCGTTCTCAATACAGCGTGAAGCGTAAGTAGCAAGCTTGATATTCTTTGTCGGACAGAATGTATTTACTGCCTTGATAAGTCCTATCGTACCGATAGACACAAGGTCCTCGATACCTATACCGGTCGATTCAAACTTCTTGGCGATGAATACCACAAGACGCAGGTTATGTACAATGAGCTTTTTTCTTGCGTCAGGATCATTTGCGGTAAGTCCAGCAAAAACTATCTCCTCTTCCTGCCGTGAAAGCGGAGGAGGGAGAGTATCAGCTCCGTTGACGTAATATACTTCTCCTTTGAACAGTGAGCCTATTTTCTCTAACATCTTTTTTATTACAGACATTTTTGATCTCCTTTCTGCATTGTCTACATTTTTAATACTTTCGGGTTAAAAATAGCTTTTCCGCTGTTTTCTCCAATACCTATCATAACATCCACGCACTTCCGTTCACCGGTCTGATCGTCAACTATTATGACCTCGTCCGGACGAAATATCGGCATAACTCCGCTGTCAGAAACGGTGGAGCAGGGGATCAGCCGTATTCTTGCCTTTACATCACCGATATCATTTTTCCCACATATCACTACAGGTCTGCCTGAGAAATGGTCGATGAGAGCGTTTCCAGTGTCAGCAAGTCCGGTAATACGAAATATACTGCTTCCTGAGCGTATCAGCACATGAGTATTTTCAGGCGGAGAAATGTCAGCGAATCTTTTTATAAGACATACAGCTCCATAGAGTACAGCAGTCATTATTACAAGCAGAAGAAGCGAAAAATCTATGTAGAAGTACGTATTTGAGAAGTGCATGAATTCAGGTCTCAGCCATAGGTATACAGCGTATATCATACCGGCAAACACAAAGTTTGAAAGAAAAAATGCAGCAGTATTTTTCAGAAGTCTTTTTACGCCGTGTATGCCGAATGATGCAATTACTATGGTTACAGCTGCTGCCGATTTTACCGCAAGAGTTACAGCTAATGGTAATTCGGGAGCGAGTATCAGCAGAGAAAAGAGACTGCCGTAAAACGAAGCAGCTATACAGCGTATTATCCCAAGCGGTGAATGGGTGAGTTTTGCAGTTGTACGCAGCAGAAAATAGTTGACATAGATATTGAGCACTATCAGAACATCAATGTAAACAGTCAGTATCTTCACCTCCTGATAAATATTATAATGCAGCAGACAGAAATAATATGTCATATCTTGTCAGGGTAAAAAAATAAGGACACCGAAGTGTCCTTACTGAAACGCAAAAAGTTGATATTATCTTAAAAACGGCATTATAGCAGCGCCGACTATCATTATACCTGCAAGAGCAAGTATAAGTATACGCATCCATAATTTTTTCTTTGGACCGCCATAGTTACTCATAAATATCACCTCTTAGTGTCTTTTCTTCATACGTTTTTTGCGGTCGGGGATATAATCTCCGAACATATCAGTTTTCTTTTTATTTCCGAAAGCAGCACGACGGCGGTCGGGCTTGCCGTGTTTGCTGTGCGGACGTTCGAAGTCTCTGTCTCTGTCTTTTTTATTGTTTTTGTCACTGCCTTTGTAGAGCTTTACCTCTACAGGGTGACCGTTTATCTTCATAGGGTTAGTGCTGTCAAGGATAAAGTCAGTCTCGTCTTCGGGAACTTCAACAGTAGTGTGACTGTCGAAAATATCTATCTTTCCGAAATCCTGACCTGACATACCTGTAGCATCAACGAGTGCGCCAAGGATAAAGTTAGGGGCGATACGCTTGTTTCTTCCTATGTTAAGGTCTATGCGGACAGTTTTAGCACCGTTTCTCTTTCCTTTTTTAAGAGGCTTGGGCATTTCAAATTCCGGAAGTCCGGCAAGTTCTGAGCGAAGTCTTGCACTTATAAGTCTTGCAGCAGCTTCACGATAGTCGATGCCGTTTTCAGCAAGCTTGTCAAGTACTGCGAAAGCACTTGCATCCGGACGTTCATCCATTTCAGCTATCTCTTTTACAAGAGCATCTGTTTTTAACTTTGCTACGTAAGCCTTATCCGGCATAGGAAGCTCACTTATCTCAGCCTTTGTGTATCTGGCGATGTCCTTCAGCGCATAGAGCTGTTTTCTGCCAGTGATAAGGGTGAATGCCTTGCCTGCAAGACCAGCTCTGCCAGTACGTCCGATTCGGTGGATGTAGTATTCATTATCCTGAGGGAGGTCGTAATTGAATACCATGTCAATACCGCTTACGTCAATACCTCTTGCCGCTACGTCTGTAGCAACGAGAACAGCAGTAGTACGGTTCTTGAAGCTGTTCATCACCTGTGTACGCTGTATCTGTTTAAGGTCGCCGTGTATACCGGCGGCACGGAAGCCACTCTTGACCAGTTCTTCTGTAAGTTCATCGACCATTTTCTTTGTATTGCAGAATACCATTGCAGAATCAGGAGAATATGCAGCAAGAAGAAGCTTTAAAGCATCGGTCTTGCGTCCCATAGCTACCTGAAAATAGAACTGCTGTATAAGCTCAACTGTTTTCTGAGAGGATTTTATCTTTATATGTACAGGTTCGCTCTGATATTTTTCAGTTAAAGCCATTATTTCAGGAGGCATGGTTGCGGAGAAGAGAACAGTCTGTCTTTCTTCGGGGACTTCTGAAAGTATGGATTCAATATCTTCACGGAAGCCCATATTTAACATTTCATCAGCCTCATCGAGTATAACTGTACGCAGACCTTCGAGTTTGAGTGTACGTCTGCGTATATGATCCATAACTCGTCCGGGAGTGCCGATGACTATGTTAGCGCCACGTTTAAGCTCCATTATCTGACGCTCCATGCTTGCACCGCCGTAAACGGCACAGGCTTTTACGCTGCGCTTGAATTTAGCAAACTTGCGTATCTCCTCACAAGCCTGCATAGCAAGTTCACGGGTAGGGCAGAGTATCAGTACAGCTGCGGAGCGTTTCTCGTCCTCAGTTATGCTCTCAACAGCCGGTATGCCGAAAGCAGCAGTTTTTCCAGTACCTGTATTAGACCTGCCTACAACATCGTGTCCCTGTAAGAGTACCGGTATGCTTTGCTGCTGTATCTCAGTCATTTCCTCAAAGCCAAGTTCATCAACAGCACGTATGAGTTCTTCTGAAAGATTCAATTCATTAAAATGCATTATATATCCTTTCTTTTCCTATTTGCCTATAAATACTTATAAAATATATCATAGCACAAATGCTGACAAACGTCAAGGAAAAGCACGGCTAAAACACATATATTATTTTGATAAGCTTTCTTTATTGCCAGCAATAAAAAAATGTTAGTGATGAAAGTATTGCATTTTCAGAAAAATGGTGCTATAATATGCATATCAAAAGAAAAGGAGTGTTTATGATGAACAAGAACAAAGGTGACATAAGGCTTCTGACATATACAGCATTGCTTGCCGCAATGACTACAGTAGCAACTATGATAATTCAGATACCGACTCCGACAAAGGGATACGTTAATCTCGGAGACAGCATTGTAAATATCGCAGCATGGATACTCGGTCCGATATACGGTGCCGCAGCAGCAGGAATAGGTTCAGCAGCAGCAGATATAATAAGCGGTTATGTTGTATATGCTCCGGCAACACTTATAATAAAAGCATCAATGGCAGTTGCATCCTACTGGGTTTTTGTAACTGCTGAGAAAAAGATAAGTTCACTTCCGGCGAGAATAGCAGCAGCCGCAACCGCTGAAGTGATAATGTCACTTGGATATATGCTTTTTGAGGCTTTCATGTCTCACTCTCTTGCAGCAGCACTTGTTGGTGTTCCCGGAAACATAGCACAAAGTATAATGGGAGCAGCAGTTTCAGTTGCTGTATACGAACTGGTACTTAAAAGAGTACCTAAACTCATAAAAAAATGACATATCATAATGCTTCGGTTTACTATTTATATGGTCAGCCGGAGCATTTTTTAAGGAGATTAATATGAATGAACAGTTTTCACGTACAGAATTGATATTCGGAAGCGAAGCTATGAATAAACTTGCTTCATCAAGGGTAGCGGTATTTGGTATAGGCGGAGTAGGTGGTCACGTTGTTGAGGCACTTGCACGTTCCGGAATAGGAGCTCTTGACATTATAGACAATGACACAGTTGCTCTCAGCAATATAAACAGGCAGATAATAGCTACACGCAGTACCGTAGGGGAATACAAGGTCGATGTTGCCAAGCGCCGTATTGCAGATATTTCTCCGGATTGCAAAGTAAATACATACCGTACATTTTTTATGCCTGAAACTGCTGACCAGTTTGATTTTTCACAGTATGACTATGTTGTGGACGCTATTGACACTGTTACCGGAAAGATCGAGATAATCATGAGAGCCAAAGCAGCCGGAGTTCCGGTGATAAGCAGCATGGGAGCTGGCAATAAAGTTGATCCGACTGCATTTGAAGTTGCTGATATATATAAGACATCAGTATGTCCGCTTGCGAGAGTAATGCGCCGTGAAATGAAAAAAAGGGGAGTAAAGTCTCTTAAAGTGGTATACTCAAAGGAAGAAGCACTTACACCTTTAGGCACTACAAGTGAAGAAAAAGGATTCAGACGCAGCATACCTGGCTCAAACGCTTTTGTTCCGTCTGTAGCGGGACTTATAATTGCAGGCGAAGTTATAAAGGATATTATCGGCTTTGACCGGAAAAACAGGTAAAATACCGGATAAAAAGATATATTCTGAAATAATATATTATTAATGCTTGCATTTTGCTGAGATATGTTATATAATAAATATACTATGTTTTAAGGAGAATAACTTGTAATGGTATATGACAACATAATCGATGCAATGGGACATACTCCGATGATTAAGCTCAACAGAATGAATAAGCCCGGAAATGCAGAAGTACTTGTGAAGTTTGAAGGTCTTAATGTGGGCGGTTCTATAAAGACACGTACCGCTTATAATATGATACTTCATGCTGAAATGGAAGGAAAAATAACCAAGGATACGATAATAGTTGAGCCTACCAGCGGAAATCAAGGTATCGGTCTTGCTCTTGTAGGAGCTGTAAGAGGTTATAAGACTATAATAATCATGCCGGATTCAGTAAGCGAAGAACGCCGAAAGCTTGTAAAGCATTACGGAGCAGAAGTTATACTTATTCATGATGATGGTGATATCGGAAGATGTATACAAGAGTGTCTTGATACTGCATTAAGAATGGCAGAAGAAGATAAAAATGTATTTGTTCCTCAGCAGTTCGCAAACGTAAATAATATCTACGCTCATAAGTACCACACTGCTCTTGAGATACTTGAACAGACAGCCGGAAAAATTGACGGTTTCTGCTCAGGTATAGGTACAGGCGGAACAATAACCGGTATAGGCGAAACACTTAAATCTCAGTATCCGGATATGGTAGTATGGGCTGTAGAACCCGAAAATGCTGCTATCCTTGCAGGCGGTAATATAGGCACACATCTTCAGATGGGAATTGGTGATGGTATAATACCTGATATTCTTAATCAGAACATTTATGATGATATATATATCGTAACTGATGAAGAAGCTATACAGACTGCAAAAGACCTTGCTTCAAAAGAGGGAATAATGTGCGGTATCTCCAGCGGCACAAATGTTGCAGCCGCTTTAAAGCTTGCAGAAAAGCTCGGAGCAGGCAAGACAGTAGTTACGATCCTTCCGGATACAGCAGAAAGATACTTTTCAACTCCGCTTTTTGATGATTGATGCATCATATATGAAAATAAGCCATAGAATGAATAAGAACTCATTCTATGGCTTTTAATTTTATATGCGGTAATTGTCCATGCCGAAAAATACCTTGTTGAAAAATTCCCGTGTTTTTTCTTCTCCGAGAGCTTTTTTGAAAGTATCCGTAGAAACTCCGCCCTTTTCGATAAGACCGTCACAGTAAGCCTGCGTAGCTTCAAATTGCATTTTAGCATCCTCATCAGAGCTTTTTTCAATCGTTGACGAACAGGAGGCATATGTTTTCAGTACGTCAAGGAACATATCTTTATTAAGCTGGTCATTTTTGTATGAGAGCTTTTTATGCATAGTGACTGTGCTGAAATCGTCATACCACCTTTTCTCGGTTTCAAGCTCTTCAATGTTTTTATATCGTTTTGTCATATTGCTGAGAGATGTAAGTACGTCTTTGTATTCATCGCTGTCTTTATTGCCTGTCAGGTCATAAAATTCCGCATATGATTTTCGATTTCCCATAATGTACATAAAATCGAGGCTGCACATCGGCATATTCTTTTCATAAGGCGTTATTACTACAGAAGCCATTTGCATAAAGCCCATATCTGTGGTCATTACCGATATGTTACCGAGTTTTTCAGCATCATACTGGTCAACATGGAATTTCATGAATCCATACATACGCATATCACTGAATTCGCCGGCATCAAGCTGAGTAAGAGCATACGAGCTGCTTAAAACTTTTAATCCTTCGTTGATAGTTTCATTCATGACCTTTTTGTTTTTGTCAGAATTTACAGCTATACAGCCTGTACCCAGCAAAATAACAGCTCCGGCTGTACAAAGTATAGCAGCAAGCTTTTTCTTTTTAGTATTCAATTTTTATTCCCCCAAGATTTAATACTGTAAATTATTATAATACTGTATTTTATATATGTCAATATATTTTTTGTGAAATCAAAGGAAAAAGCGTTATTTATTGCGTTTTTTTAATAATAATTGTTCAATCAATATAATAATGATGAAATTCAACATTATTTAATAAACAAGAAAATATTTTTTATGCAAACTATTGTAATTTCTGGCTAGATATGTTATAATCATTTTATAAGTATAATTTTGCAGGAGGAGGTCTCTGAAATGGAAAGAAGAATGTCTGAGCAGGAGTTATTGGGCAGCTTTGAAAACGCATTGAAATTCGGGCATATCTATGTCTGCTATCAACCGAAAATGAATCACGCTACCGGCAGAATGATCGGTGCGGAGGCTCTTATGCGCTGGCATGATCCGGTATATGGTATGCAGTATCCCTCTGACTTCATTCCTTTGCTTGAAAGAAACGACTTGATATGTCAGGCTGATCTTTTTGTTTTTGAAACTGTCTGCAAATTTCAGAGAAAATGTCTTGACATCGGAGTTTCCGCAGTTCCTGTATCAATAAATATGTCACGTTATGACATTTATCAGAAAAATTATGTCGATGAAATAGAGCATATTCGTCAGAAATATGATGTACCGGTAAAGCTTCTTCATGTTGAGATAACTGAATCTTCTGCAATAGGCGGTATGGAGCTTGTATCAGGAGTACTTTCAAAGCTTCATGATTTCGGATATGTTGTTGAAATGGATGATTTCGGAAGCGGTTATTCATCACTGAATGTCCTTAAAGATCTGCAAGTTGACGTTATTAAGCTGGATATGCGCTTTCTAAGCGGAAATGTCGGCGGCAGAGGCGGAACTATCATAAGCGCTATCGTACAGATGACAAAATGGCTCAATACTCCTGTTGTTGCCGAGGGTGTTGAGACTATTGAGCAGGCTGATTATATGAAAAGTATCGGCTGTAACTATATTCAGGGATATCTTTATTCCAAGCCTGTAAACGAGGATGAATTTATTGAAAAATTAAAAAAGACTGACCATGAACCTGTCGCTCAGGCAATCGACCTTATATCTACTATGGATGCCGGAAAATTCTGGAATCCTCAGTCTCTTGAGACTCTGATATTCAATAATTATGTCGGCGGAGCATCTATATTTACATATCAGAAAGGCAAGATAGAAATACTCAGAGTCAACAAAAAATTCATCAAAGAAACCGGCATGAACATGACCGAAAAAGAAGTGCTGACTTTAGATCCGTGGGATTGCTTTGATGAAAAGAACCGTAAGATATATGAAGAAGCACTGCTTCATGCTATCGAAACAAACGATGAAGTTTCCTGTGAGACCTGCCGTACACTATGCTCAAAGATATGCGGTGAGGAAGAACTATGGATGAGAAGCGATATCCGTATGATAGGCAAAGCTGGAGATCAGTATATTTTCTATTCAATGGTACACAATATAACCAATGAAAAGAAACGTTTTGAAGAAGTTGCTGAAAGCGACCGGAAATTACGTTTTGCCAGTGAACACGCCAATGTCTATGCATGGGAATATACGATTGCCACAAAGGAAATGCGCCCTTGTTTCAGATGTATGCGTGACCTTGGAGTACCTCCTGTAGTCGAAAATTATCCTGAGCCTCTTATCGAAAATGGACTGTTCCCTCCGGATTACGCTGATATGTACCGTGAATGGATACATAAGCTCGAAAATGGTGACGACAGCTTAAAAGAAGCTATCATACCGCTTACAGTCGGACGAATTCCATTTTACGTAAGATATAGCCTTGAATATGATGAGAACGGCAAGCCTCTCAAGGCTTATGGTTCAGCTACTCTCGTAATTGAAAATAATGATAAATAACACAAACAGTGCAGAGAAATATTTCCCTGCACTGTTTTTTCACGTTCACACAGCTTGCCGTGTTCCTATTCATTTATTCTTGCACGTATTATTTTTTTAGAAGCGGTTTTCACAAATTCTTTATCTCTGAAAATCACAGTTACTATTCTCTTTGCAGGCATGAAGGTATTATTGACTTCATCTATCTTTTTCTGTATTTCAGCCTGTACATTTTCTGAGGTATAGTCAGGATCAGGATAGACCTGAGCACTTACTTTTTCTCCGTCAGCATATACCACCATTTCCCTTATTGGCGGAAATGCTGCAAATTTGTTTTCTATCTCTTCTGGTGAAACGTTTTCACCGTTTGAAAGTATTATCAGGTTTTTCTTTCTGCCAGTAATATAAAGATATCCGTCATCGTCCATATGACCAAGGTCACCTGTCATGAGCCAGCCGTCAGGAGTAAGTGAGTTTGCAGTTTCAGCCGGATCTTTGTAGTAGCCTTTCATTACAGACTTGCTTTTTACCCAGATCTCACCGTCAACTATTTTTACCTCGCAGCCGTTTACTATCTTGCCTACAGATTCCGGCTTAGGACAGTTCCTTATACCTGTACAGATACGAGGAGAGCACTCGGTCATGCCATAACCCTGAGCGATATCCATGCCAAATTCTTTATATCCTTCGATAATTTCTGGACTAAGGTAAGCTCCGCCGGAGAATATGACTTCAAAGTTCGTTCCGAATACCTGTTCAGCAATTGCACGTTTATTATCTGTGTTCTGAGCAGCAGCTTTCATTCTTCCGAGTATCGTAGCAGCTATCATAGGTACAAAAGTTGCAAGATTCGGCTCGAATAATTTGAGATTTCTTACGATATGCATGAGTGAATCGTTCACGCAGATAGTTGCACCATGAAAAAGTGAACAGTGTATATCACAGGTAAGACAATATACGTGGTGTATCGGAAGTACTGAGAGCAGTTTTTTACCGTGATAATCTCCGTCATCATAACAGGTAACGTTGTCGATGAGATTACCGTGCGAAAGCATAACGCCCTTGCTTCTGCCGGTAGTACCTGAAGTGAAAAGTATAGCTGCGATATCATCCTCGCTTACCTCAACATCTGCTGACTGTCCGGCAAATTCATTTGTAATATCGCTGAGCAGAAGCATATCATCGTACTTTTTATTGAGGTGTATAAAGTATTTTACATTATGGCATTTCTCTTTAAAAAGCGGAATATCCTTAACGTGCTTATCATCAAGAAAAAGAGCTTCGCAGTCTGAGCGGCATATCTCGTCCGCAATATTTTCTGGATTGTTTGCTGTATCGAGCGGTACAGCAGTACGTCCGCTGCACTGTATACCGAAGAATACGTTAAGGTACTCAAATGAAGTTGCGCCTACTATTGCAAGGTGAGCCTTTGATGTGAAATTTTTATTTATCCATGCAGCAAGGCTGTCGCAGGCGTTTCGGAAATCATGAAAGCTTGTGTCACGAAATTCTTTTTTTATGTATTCACGAACGAAAGTTTCATTTCCAAAAAGCTTATCGCTGCGGTAAACGAGGTCTTTTACTGTTTTAAGTTCATTCATTTACAAGACCTCCGAAGTAATTGAGAAGCTCGCCTACAGTTCTAACAGAAGATATTTCTTCCTGGTCGATCTCAATATCAAATTCAGTTTCAGCATCGCCGAGCATACACATTATATCATATGAGTTGAAACCAAGGTCCTCGATAAAGCGGGAATCTTCTTTTATAGTCTCGGGTTCGATCTCTACGTAATTGCAGATAATTTCTTTCATCTTCTCTAACATATCCAATACCTCTTTCATCAAGTCATATCAATTATTTCTTTGAGTGTTTTGTCAGGATTCTCTATACTGCGGAAAAGCACTCTTCCGGTAAAGTAGTAAAGGAACTCTATTTCCTCAGGAGTAGCGCAGTCTGTCTGATATCCGAAGTAGAAGTTCAGACCGCCGTCACTTGGACGGTGCATAGCTGTGATGTACATTGGCTGAGGCTGTTTTCCGCTGCAATACCATCTGCTTTTGAATCCGATGCCCTTTAATTCAGGTATCATGCCATTTAGAGTGCCCGGCTGGTATGTAAAGTTTACGCTGTGATAGCATCCGCTTGGATCCATGCCGTAAGTAGCGATCTGCTGCTTGATATAGCGAAGTGTTGAATAATCAGCGTGAATAAATAGCTCGTCCTGAGCTTTTTTTATTATACGCATTGATTCAAGCACAGTAGTATCAAGCGGCATTATTGTTCTGAGCGGATAACAATGCATTCTTACGCCGCCGCATTTTTTATGAAGCAGGGTAGAACGCCTGCTTACAAAGTCTCTGATGCAGATATCAGTTTCCTCGTTATTGAATTTTGAGAGAACTGTTCTTATTGCATGGAGTATAACAGCACTTACAGGAAGTTCATACTCTTTGGCAAAATCGAGTATTTTGTTTGTAGAGTCCACATCAAGCTCATAAGTAATAGTGTTTCCGTCACCGTTTGAGGTAACAAGTTTTCCCCAGCGCTGATTCGGATCGTTGTTTTCCTTGCGGAGCTGCATAAGTCTGCCGGGACCTGTAAAGTCGGTGTACATCGGCTCAGGCATCTGGAAATGTTTATTCCAGTATTCCTCATCACGTTTCTGCTTTTTACTGCCCTCGTAAGCCATGTCTTCCTTAACTGAGTCAATAAACGAAGTCATTGGCTTTGGATAAGGCAAACCGTAAAGGAGACTGCAATATATTTCCATAACATCTTTAGAAAAAGCGATAACAGAACTTGAATCCATGCAGGAATGGTGAACGTTAAGATAGTAACCGTTGTAGCCGTCCGGCAGCGATACAATGACTATGCGTGATAGTTTTCCGCCGTAAGTATCAAAAGGCTGTGAAGCCCATTTGTTGAGAACTTCCGTTACTCTGCTCTCGTCCCATTCAGAGAAATCATAATACTCAAAGTATTCGTTCTGATAGGGGAGGATATATTGCCAGAGTTCACCGGTTTCAGGCTCTTTCCATATACGCATACGCATGGATTCACAGCGTTCAACTGCTCTGTTGAGAGCTTCACGCAGTGCAGCAAGATTGAGCTTTGTCTGAAGATACTGACCGGTAGCAATATTAACGATTTCCTGTGTTGGACTGAAACGAAGGGTACTGATGTGTACTAACTGAGCCTGAGTAAGCGGATAGCACTCATAATCAATACCGCCGATATTTTTTATCATAATTTACACCTTCCCAAAAATGTTCGTAATGCGAATATTTCGTATCACGAAATAATTATATATCAAAATACCGCTATATTTCAATTGGCGTAATAACCAAAGATATCAGCGGAAAATGATAATTATTTGTCGGGATAATACGAAAGTACGATTTTTAACAGCCTGATAAGCTCTTTCACATCTTTTTCGCCAAGTATTTTGAAAAGTCCTTCATAGTCTTTGTGTATCTCAGTACGCTTCTCGATAGATACCTGCTTTCCTTTTTCAGTTATATGAGCTTTTACAACTCGTCTGTCGCTTTCAGAGTGAGTACGTATAATAAGCTTTTTTTGTTCAAGGCTTTTGAGTATATCTGCCATGCGTCCCGGAACTACGTGCAGTTTTTTGCACAATTCTCCGGCAGAGTAGCCTTCCTCGCAGTCACAGAGACAATTCAGCACACCATATTCGCCACGTATACTGTTCAGTACATCAATGTTATTCTTGCGGTTGAGAAGGTCTGCAAGGACTCCGTAAAGTTCTTCCGGCAGATTTTCATTCTGATTGTACAATTTATCACCTTCTTTTTGAATTATATATAATTTTAAAAGCCGCCGCTGCATAATGTAACGACGGCTGATAAAGCTGTTATTTCTTTAAGAAATCGAGTATGTTTCGTGTTACCTGACGCTTGACTGTACAGGTCTTGTCGTTGCAGTTGGCACATCTTATCGCCTGATTTGAGCCGTCCCAAAAACGTTCAGGGTGCATTGTGAACATAACTTCCCAGTGAACTATTACAGCTGTTCCCATCCAGAAGAGTGTCTGTGAATAGAAAGTTCCGATGAAAAGCATAGGAGTAAACATGAAGAAATGTCCCCAGTCATAGATACGGCAGGCAACGCAGCATCTGTCCTTCTGACCGAATGTCTGGAACGGGCAGAAAATAAGTATGCATATGTAATCTGACAGGAAGTAGAATGTTGTGAGCAGTACAAGTTCAGGTTTACCGATAATACCGGTATAGTAAAGTATACCAAAAATACCGTTTGCGAATATCCAGAACAGCATGACCTTCCATGCCTTCCGGTTTTCGTTCTGCACATATTTAAGCAGTTTTTCTTCTGAATACCCTTCAACAGGTACATAATACGCCCGTCTTATCTTGCCAGCCCCCATTGACATCACCTTGCCTGGGAATATATGGAGTATCATAAGTCCCATGTATACACACCACATTATGTGCATGAAATTCAGACCTTTTGTCACAGGTGTTACAGTGTACTCATAGAAACGTTCCCTGTCGGTAAGATACAGACTGAGCATTATGATAAAAGCAATTATACGAAAAGCGAACTTTACCAGATAGAAACGCATTTTTTTTGTGCTGAAGTAATTCATTAGGATCACCTCTCTGATAAGTTTCATATTCACTAATATTATACAACATTTTTCACCGAATGTCAAAGATTTTTTTCTGACTGACAGTCATTCGACGAATATTTCGTTTTTTCAGTATTGACTTGTACTGAAAAAAATGTTAAAATAGATTTATATGTATTTAAGAAGGTGAGTAATTTGAAGGTCATGTTGCTGTCACATACTCCCGAACCTGAAAAAACTGTAGCAACTGCTGCAAAGCTCTGCTATTCAAGCAGTGATATAGGTTCTCTGAGAGAGGGACTTACCCCTGAAAAAACAGCTGAATTTATAAATATGCTCGTTTCAATAGGTCACGAAAGCGTTATGGAGCACGTAAGCTTTACCTTTGGTATTGAAGGTATCTCCCGTGCCTGCTCTCATCAGCTTGTACGCCACCGTATTGCTTCATATAGTCAGAAAAGCCAACGCTATGTAAACGAAAACGGCTTTGAGTTCATTACTCCGCCGGAGATAGAGGCTATACCTGAAGCTAAAGAAGAATTTGACCGCATGATGAACGAGATAACGGCAAGCTATGATAAAATAGCTGATATTCTTACAGAAAGCCATAAATCACGCTTTATAGCTGAGGGACTTGATGAAAAGTCGGCATCTTCAAAGGCAAGAAAGCTTGCAAATGAAGACGCAAGATTCATACTTCCGAATGCCTGTGAGACTAAAATAGTCGTTACGATGAATGTGCGTTCGCTTTTCAATTTCTTCCGTCACCGCTGCTGTAATCGTGCCCAGTGGGAGATTCGTGCTGTCGCAAATGAAATGCTGAGACTTTGTCTTGAAGCAGCTCCGAATATATTCTCTCATGCAGGTCCGTCGTGTGTTGCTGAAGGTAAATGTCCGGAGGGAAAGATGACTTGCGGAAAAATGAACGAAGTCAAAGGATACTTTGCTGAATTCAAAAAGTCCTGACAGGAGGATATCTGATGCTTGAATTCAGAGATATAAATATCTCAGATAAAGAAAAGGTGAATACTGCTCTTGCAGCTTCTGACAACCGAGGCTGTGAGTATTCATTTGCAAATAATATGGCATGGCGCAGACTTGGAGAGTCAAAGATAGCTTTTTTCAAAGATTTCTATATCTGCGGAGCCTTTGGCGGATACAGTGAACGTCCACGTTTTATACTGCCTGCCGGAAAAGGTGATATACGTGAAGTTATTGCCGAATTAAAAAGGTATTCTGAATCAGCCGGTTATCCTCTGATGCTGACAGGAGTTACAGATAAGCAGCTTGATATGCTTAATGAACTCTATCCCGGCGGATTTACTTCTGAACTTGACAGGGACAGCTCGGATTATATCTATCTTCGCAGCGATCTTGCTGAGCTTGCAGGTAAAAAATATCATGCCAAGCGCAATCATCTCGCAAGATTTAATGAACTTGACTACGAGTTTTCGATGATAACCGAAAAAGATTTCGATGACTGCATACTTTTCTGCGTTGATAAATATAACAGCAGCGATAAGTCTGACCATTCGTTTATTGCTGAGCAGTTTGCGATAAATACCTATTTCAGCTATTATGATGAACTCGCTCTGAAAGGCGGTATCATACGTATAAACGGCAAAATTGCTGCTTTGACCATTGGCGAAAAGCTCAATTCTGACACTTTCTGCGTTCACATCGAAAAAGCTGATACATCTTATAGCGGCATATACGCCGGCATAAACAACTTATTTGTTAAAAGCTGTACTGCCGGAGCTGAATATATCAACCGTGAGGAGGATCTTGGCATAGAGGGACTGAGAAAGTCAAAACTCTCTTATCATCCTGCA
>DEBW01000054.1:24940-31780 GCA_002348905.1 Ruminococcus flavefaciens
ACCTGTAGTACCTGATACCATAGCACAGGAAGCTCCTCTTACAGATGAACTTGAAATGATAATTCTTCCAGGCGGTATGCCGGGAACTCTTAACCTTGAAAAGTCACCTTATGTTCAGGCTGCTATTGATTTCTGTATGAAAAAGAACATCACTATAGGTGCTATATGTGCAGCTCCTTCCATACTCGGACACAAGGGACTGCTCAACGGTAAGACTGCTGTGTGTTATGAAGGATTTGAAGCTCAGCTTGAAGGTGCAGAAATCGGTACAGGCTCTGTTGCTGTTGACGACAATATAGTTACTGCAAGAGGTGCAGGCGTTGCAGTGCAATTTGCTCTTGCCCTTGTAGAAAAAGCTGTATCAAAGGCTGAAAGCGACAGACAGTTCCGTGCCATACTCTGCGAATAATATGACTGATAAGAAACAACTCCGCAAACATTTCACAGAAATACGCAAAGCAGAAAAAAGCCGTGATAAAGATATCCGTATTGTTGAAAGGCTGCTTTCGCATGAACGTGTGATGACTGCGGATACGATACTGATATACGCTTCGTTTGGTTCTGAAATAGATACGTGGGAGCTTGCGGATAAACTTCTTCAGGCTGGAAAAAAGATTGCACTTCCACGCTGCGGCAAAGACGGAGCTATGACGTTTCATCTCGTTGAAAGAATTGAAAAGCTTCGCAGCGGCAGTACCGGCAAATATGGCATATATGAGCCGGATTTCTCATTACCTGAACCGCTAATAACTGATAGGACTATCTGCATAGTTCCCGGACTTGCATTTACTGAAAAAGGTGAAAGACTTGGTTATGGCGGAGGCTATTACGACAGATTTCTCTCACGGCATACTGAAATTTTCACTGTAGCTGCTGCATATGAAGCAATGATAACTGACAGCCTGCCTGTACAGGAGCATGATGTGAAAATAAAAAATATAGTAACTGAAGAAAGGATGGTGCTATGCAATGAGTGATAACCAGGATATATTAGATCTTCTTAATGAAATAGAAAAGCAAAAGGAAAAAATCGAAATACCTTCTCCAACACCGGAAGAAAATATACCCGAACCGGTAAAAGCGCCTGAACCGGTAAAAGAAGAAGTATCGGATGAAACGCCTG
Source organism: Ruminococcus flavefaciens (assembly GCA_002348905.1). GTDB lineage: Bacteria > Bacillota > Clostridia > Oscillospirales > Ruminococcaceae > Ruminococcus > Ruminococcus flavefaciens_O. Next base: position 26,064 of record DEBW01000054.1, read on the forward strand.
CTGAATATACTGCTGCACCGCTTGATGAATTGGAGGAGCAGCATATAACAGAAGAGGATTCAAATCCTCCTGAAACTGTCGAGAATGCTGAAACTGTGTACGATGAACAGCCATATTCTCCGCAGCAGCCTCAGTTCAGAAGACCTGAACCTCCTCACAAGAAGAAAAAGCACAAAAAGAAAAGACAAAGAAGCAGACTGCCGGGTGTACTTATCCTCACAGCCATGATATTCGGTGTATCAATAATTCTTTCCCTTGTTATTATCAGCTTCGGAAAGGATATGCTTGGTCTTGGCAAGAGTGAGAACACTCAGCTTATAGTTGTGCCGGAAAATATAAATACAGAGGAAATGTCAATTCTTCTTGAAAGTGAAGGTATCATACGTTCGCCAAAAGCTTTCCAGCTCTTCTCACGTTTCAGAAAAACAGATGATTCCTATGTAGCTGGTCAGCACTTTGTTCGTCCGAATATGGCTTATGAAGCTATTATAAACGAGCTTACAAAGATACCGAGCGAAGAAAAAGGCGAGTCTATACAGGTAACTTTCCCTGAAGGCATCACACTCCTTGATGCAGCACAGATACTTCAGGATAATGAGATATGCAACGCCAAGGACTTTGTGTTCTACTTCAATTCCGGCGATTACGGTTTTGATTTTGAGGACGAGCTTCCAATAGATACTTCTATAAAGTTTGAGAGAATGGAAGGTTATCTCTTCCCGGATACCTATTATTTCTACCAGAACAGTGAACCGGAAGAAGTTTGTCAGAAGATTTACTACAACTTCAACGAAAAGATGACTCCTGAGCGTATCGCAAAGGCTAAGGCGAATAATCTTTCGCTCGATCAGCTTATAACATTTGCTTCTATCGTACAGAAAGAGGCTGCTACAACAGATGTTATGACTATGGTTGCTTCTGTATTCTGGAATCGTCTTGAAAATAAAGACAAGTTCCCGTTATTGCAGTCCGATCCTACATCAAACTATGCTAAAGACGTTATACGTCCGAATATGGAGTATCTGGATCTGACCATTGCTGATGCATATGACACCTACAAGTCACCTGGTCTTCCTCCGGGAGCTATATGCAACCCCGGAATTGAAGCAATTGATGCTGTTCTTGAGCATTACAAGAGCAACAACTTCTATTTCAATGCAAATATCAATACAAAGCAGACATACTTTGCTGAAACACTTGAAGAACACGAGGCAAACTTAGCTAAGGTAGATCAGCAGTATGCAGAAGAAGCAGCGGCTGCCGCAGATTCTGAGGCTGCCGCAGGCGAATAAAAGGAGATTTTGAATGAATAAACTTGAAGTCCTTGCTCCTGCCGGAGATTATGAGAGACTTACCGCTGCTCTGAATTACGGAGCAGATGCGGTTTATCTCGGACGCAAGCAGTTTGGCATGAGAGCATCACCCATGAATTTTGAGTTTGAAGAGCTTGTAAAAGCTGTTGAAGAAGCTCATGCAAAGGGAGTGAAGGTCTACCTTACCTGTAATACACTCCCAAGAAATAACGAGATACAGTTCTTTGAAAGGTTTGTGCGTGAAGCTGTAGAAGCAAAAGTCGACGCTCTTATCGTAGCTGACATAGGACTGCTGATGCTGATAAAGAAATACGCTCCGGATATGGAGATACACATTTCTACTCAGACAGGTATAGTGAACTATGTTACTGCTCGTGAACTTTACAACATGGGTGCAAAGAGAGTTGTTCTTGCCCGTGAGCTTTGCCTTGATGAAATAGCTGAGATAAGGGCTAAAACAAGTCCTGAACTTGATATCGAGTGCTTTGTTCACGGAGCTATGTGTGTATCATTCTCAGGAAGATGCCTTCTTTCACAGTACCTTGTTAACCGTGATGCCAACAGAGGCGAATGTGCTCAGCCGTGCCGCTGGGGATATCACCTCATGGAGGAAAAACGTCCGGGAGAGTATTACCCGATATACGAGGACGAAAAGGGTACATACATACTCAATGCAAAAGATATGTGCATGATCGAGCACATTGACAAACTTGCAGAGGCAGGTGTATACAGCCTGAAGATCGAGGGCAGAGCAAAGTCAGCATACTACGTTACAGTAGTTACAAACGCTTACCGAATGGCTGTTGATGAATATTTTAAAGATCCTTATAACTTTAAATTACCTGACTGGATAAGGGATGAAGTATACAAAGTAAGTCACAGACAGTACAGTAACGGTTTCTTCTTTGGAACTCCTGAAAACTCTCAGTACTATGAAAACAGTGGATACATCCGTAATTATGATGTAGTTGCAGTAGTTGATGAATGTCATGACGGTATAGTTTACTGCACACAGCGTAACCGCTTCTTTTCCGGAGATACTGTAGAGCTTCTCTCACCGTCAAAAAAGCCGGTCGAACTCAAGCTTACTGAAATGTTTGACGAAAATGGAGAACAGATAGAAGTTGCAAACCATGCAATGATGAAGTTCTCATTTAAATCAGATGTTGATTTCCCAGCTGGAACAGTGATACGCAAAGCAGTTGAATAAAAAATGAGCGTGTACAAGAACGAATCTTGTACACGCTTTTTTCAGCCTTTTTCAGTTGTGAAAGCTATATTTTTTCCGTCGCTTAAAGCTGTTATCCTGCCGTTAAAGCAGGTCGAATAATATGTTATCTCTTTCTTATTCAGAAGCTTCTGTACTGAACCGGCAAACTCGTCCTGAGAGGTGCATACAACAGCATATTCCGGCTGGACTTTATCAATAAACTGATCGAGATTATCAAGCTTTCTGCCGTGATAAGGTACTTTAAGCATTTTGCAAGTGCCGATATCCATGACTTCTTCAAGTCGAGCCTCCATAGCATCTCCAGTAAACAGAAATACATTGTCGCCATGTACTACCTTGGTTATAAGTGAGAAGTCATTGTCGTTGTTTTCGCCGTAATCAGTTTGGTCTGGAGCATTGACTTTATAACTGATGCCGTCGAGTTCAAAACTCATATCACTTGTGAGCAGCTGAGGAGTCAAGCCTTTATCGCTGACGGCTTTTTGATATTTTTCCATTTCTTCACTGCTTTCTTCATAGTCAGGAGCAAGAATATTCTTTATTTCCATACTCTTTATAACTTTTGCAGCCCCTCCGATGTGGTCTTTGTCATAATGGGTAAGGATGAGGTAATCAACTGTAGAAATATTTTTTTCTTCAAGAAAGCTGATGATCTCTTTGCCGTCACCTTTTTCGCCGCAGTCGATGATAACTGTACTGTTTTTGGAGCAGAGAATGATACTGTCAGCTTTTCCAACATCGAAAAAAGTAACTTCAAGCTGTGGATTGGTAACGGTGACTTCTTCTGATTTACTGTCGTTTTTAGTGCAGGATGTACCGCATACCAGCACCAAAGCTGACATTATTAATGCCTTGATTCTTTTTAACATAACGCTCCTCCTTGTTAGATCTGATAAAAATATAATAATACTATAAGATTGAAATAATATTGAAAAACTCCGCATATAATAATTAAAAAGGAGTTCCAATATGAAAAAAGCTATTTTAATTATGACAATGTTGACCGTTCTTACAAGCTGTACAGTTCCGAATGCAGCGCCTGAGAGCATAACTGAAGAACTGCCATATACCTGTGAGAGCAGTACCGATGTCAAAACAGGCGAAAACTCTTATGTCCCGCTGAATTATTCATACATAAAAGGGATGTGGCTGCCGTATACACATTTTTCCGAATATATGCAGGGAAAGAGTGAGGATGAATACCGCAATGCTGTAAGATACATTCTTAACAACGTTGCTGAACGTGGGATAAATACAGTATATTTTCACGTACATCCTAACGGGGACGCCTATTATTTTTCAAATATTTTTCCAAAAGGAAAATGTATGACCGGAGACTATGATCCGCTTGCGATATTACTGAGCGAAGCTCATGATCTTGGAATATCAGTACAGGCATGGCTGAATCCTTTGCGCTGTCAGACGATTGAAGAAATGCAGTCGATACCAGACAGTTTCATTACAAAAAAGTGGACAGTTCAGCAGCATTTTATAAAGCAAGTTGGCGACCGTTGGTATCTTGTACCGGCATATGATGAAGTACGCCAGCTAATTTGTGACTGTGCAGATGAACTTCTGACAAAATATGATATTGACGGCATACATATTGATGATTACTTCTATCCGACAACTGAGCCTGAATTTGACAGTGAAGAGTTTACTGAAAGCGGCAGTTCTGATTTGTCGCAGTGGCGAAGAAACTGTGTTACCGAATATGTAAAGGCACTTAATGAAACTGTAAAAAAACATGGTCAGCGGTATAAATTCAGCATAAGTCCGCAGGGCAATATCGTATCAGACTATGACAAACAGTATGCTGATGTAAAGCTATGGTGCAAAGAAGGATACTGTGACTATATGATACCACAGCTTTATTACGGTTTCAACAATTCAGTATGTCCGTTTGAACCTACTTTGCGTCAATGGGAGAGTATCGTCAGCGGAAGCAGTGTATCTCTTGCAGCAGGACTTGCTGAATATAAAGTAGGGAAAACGGACAAATGGGCAGGGGAAGCCGGAGAAAGTGAATGGATAGAAACGCCTGACATCATAGAAAGACAAATTCAGATAGTAACCGAATCATCAGCATCAGGATATGTGCTTTACGATTGAAAGAAGGGATGCCATAATTGAGTGGCATCCCTTTATTTTTATTTGATGATTATAGGAAGGTCAGAAAGCTTATACTTGCCGGAATCAACATACTGGATAGTAAGTGCATCCTTACCGGTAATACCATCGCCAGGATTGTAAACATCAGCATTAAGTCTGGCTTCGGCAGAAAGATCATACTTATCATGATTGCCGAGAAACTGGAGTATAGTTACAGCATCAGCAACAGAAACCTTATTATCACTGTTAGCATCACCGAGGCATTTAGGAGTGTTTTTACCTGATTCTTCTGTTACAACGTCCTCAGAACCAGTAGTGGTAACAGTAGTTGTAGTTGTTGTTTTTGCTGCTTCAGAAGTTGTAGTAGTAGCCTTAGGCTTTGTTGTAGTTGTTACAACAGGCTTTTCATCACCAGTACCGCCAAGACCGTCAGCATAAGTGCCGTCAGGCTCATATCCATAATAAAGCTTACCATTTACATATACAGGTACATAAGGAGTCATTATGCCCTTTATAGTACCGTCTTCAGCAGTTTCACCCGTGCCGCCGAGAATATCCTTGTTAGAGAAGTCGTTCTTTGCATCCCAGCCGCTGCCGTAGTCAGGCATAACGATAGCAAGAAGTATCTCACACTGCTGTCTGCCTTCTGATACAGGGAGAACAGCTCTGCCGTCAGGGAGTGAAACTTCGATGTAGTAGATATCGCCGTCATATTTCTTAGGCTTGGATATAACAGCCGGAGTAACACCCGTATACATAGCAGACTGGTCACGGTCACAGCGGATAACAACATCCTCAGGATTCTTGCCGGCAGCAATAACCTCACTCATGTCCATATAGTATCTGAATGAGATGTTATCCTGTACTCTTGCAGGCCATGCAGAGTGGTTTGTGATCTTGAAGCTGATAGTCACACCGCTTGAAGATGATTCCTTGCCAAGAGCCTCTACATAGAACTCAGGAGCATCGTGAACTTCTTTCTGAGGGAAGCTTGGATCTTTAGTACCGCCGTAGAGGTCTACCATCTTACAGAGCATAGCTGTGCAGCCTGCGTTATAGTC
>DEBW01000006.1:0-519 GCA_002348905.1 Ruminococcus flavefaciens
CTACTTGACAGGGGGCGGGTCAGTTTGCGGGAGGTCTTTCTTTTTTATGATAGAGTGCCATAGTACGAAAACACCGTTAAGGTGTTTTTCGTACCTCAGTCAAAAATTGACAAAGGGTGAGAGGAAAGAGGGAGAGGAAAAAGAGAGTCCAGAGAGGAAAACGTAGGGAGAAAGGAGAGAGGAAAATGTCAATTTTTGTACCAGTTTTCTTTTTCCCTCTCTCCTGTCTCCCGAAGTTGTTCCTCTTTGGTCAGAAGTTGCCGATTCTTATTTTAGTGAATATATTTATTAATTGTTAAAAACATGATGTTTGCAGTAAAATTAGCGGGCGGCGAAACGCCGCCCCTACAGACTAACGGCTATATTTTGCACAAAAAAAGAGCTGTACAAAAGTACAGCCCTTTCTATAAGATAAGTAATAATTACTTGATCTCGATTGTAGCGCCAGCCTCTTCAAACTTAGCCTTGAGCTCGTTAGCCTCAGCCTCAGAAACGCCTTCCTTGATAGCCTTAGGAGCA
>DEBW01000006.1:747-3576 GCA_002348905.1 Ruminococcus flavefaciens
GTCTTGATATCTTCAACAAATTTTGTGATCTTCTCTGAAGCCATGATAATAATCTCCTTTAAATATATTTGCCGTATTTACGGCGATAGTATTAAGCTGTAAGATAATAACTACAGAAATCAGGCAGCTTCCTCTGACTTCTTGTCTGCAACTGCCTTGAGGGTAGCTGCGAGCTTCTGCATTGGACCCTGGAGAGAGCCAACGAGCTGTGCGAGCAGAACGTCCTTTGAAGGGATCTTGGAAAGAGCGAGAACTCCAGCCTGATCGAAAACTTCACCTTCAACGTAACCTGCCTTGAGATTGAACTTCTCTTCGCCAGCCTTCTCAGCGAACTTACCGAGAATTCTTGCAGGAGCAGTCTGGTCGTCGTTTGAGATAGCGATAGCGGTTGTACCGTTGAGAGCCTCCTCAAAACCTTCGATACCAACATTCTTGAATGCACGGAGAAGCATTGTGTTCTTCTCTACGAAGTAGTTAACACCAGCCTCACGGAGCTCTTTTCTGAGCTTAGTATCCTCCTCAACGGTGATACCCTTGTAATCAACGAGAACGCCTGATACGGAATTCTTGATGAGGTCTGTGAGCTGATCAACCTTAGCCTTCTTAGCTTCGAGAACTGCATTACTTGGCATTGTGTATTCACCTCCGAATAAAATGTTATCGTATTCAGAGTGCAATAAAAAAGTCCTTTTACCGACAGCGCAGAAAAGGACAATGATAATTCAATATATCACTTGCAATTCCTCGGCGGGACTTATAAGCCTTGCGGCGATGCCTGCTGTCTTTAGAATACGATATGAACTGTGTTTTCACAGCTTTAATAGTATACCATATAATTTGCTTGCTGTCAATAGAAAACGAGAAAAAATTTTCGTAGAAATCATTACTTGATATATTAAATTGATATATGCATATTGTATATTGTATATTTTAATCAATTCATTATAAGTATGTTGATTAATTTATAAAATATGGTATAATAATGTCAGAAACTTTTTTAAAAGAGGTGAACGTTATGAAAATACGGAAAATCTTTAGTGCAATTTCTGCATCAGTGGTATTTGCTGCGGCAATGCCGGCTTTACCGGCAGTCAACGCAATTGAAATTCCTGAGGTGACTTATATTAGTGACATAAAAGTAGTCGGTATTGATAAAGGTGAGTGTGAAAAGGGAAATTCTCCTAAGACATGGCTTACAGACGAGGGATATACAGTTATTGACTTCGACCTTAACGAAGGCTGTAACGGCGATTATATCTACCTTGGCTACAAAACGACACATGATTTTAAAGAAGCAATAAAGGATATTATCGTTATCGACAAGTCAGCTCCGGCAGATGATTATATTGTCGAGCAGGACGGCGTTGAGTACGTACTTTGTCCGTATGACGGCACAGACCATTTTACAGCTTTGCATGGTGACCTTAACAGTCATGCCGGCGGAAATGACGGGCACTTCTTCTATACTAAGGATAACTCCCTGACAGAAGCTGTTACTGCTATAACCTTTGACAGCGACATTACGGATTCTGTAGGTGATTACAACCTTAACGGCGACAGGGGAATCGACATATTCATGCATTTGCAGAAGTCGGAAGATATAATGAGCGAAAATGCAACAGGCGAGTTCAATGACCATTTCTATGCGGTCATCAAAAAGGAAATGACTCCTCCTGATGCAAAAGCATACTGTGAATCCCTCGGCGGATATCTTGCAACGATAACCTCACAGGAGGAACAGGATTTCGTAGCTTCACTGGCTTCAAATGTGGATTACCATGACTTCTGGATAGGCGGTTCTGACGACGGCTCAGAGGGCGAATGGTACTGGATGAACGGCGAACCTTGGGAATATACCGCATGGTATCCCGGCGGTTCTGTAGGTACTGTAGAGCCTAATAACGGGCTTGGCTTAGGTGATGATTATGCTGCAATAAGCAGGGCAAGAGATTATCAGTGGGTAGATGCTTTTGGCGGATATGACGGCTATACTACAGCTTTATATTTCATCTGCGAATGGGGAGAGGCTTCTGCTAAAAATGTGCGTTCAGCATTTGAACCAATAACCGGTCTTGATTTCGATGATAAAGAAGGCGAACTTCGTGTGGACGCTTACGGTGTACTCGGCTGGACAAGAGAAGGCGCATATGCGGTATACAAGAATATCGACTTCGGCAATGGAGCTGATACCTTCACTTTCAATGGTATAAGCAACAACACTGACAATTATATCGAGCTTCATATTGATGCTCCGGACGGCGAACTGATAGGTACTTGTCAGATAGATAAAACAGGTTCTTGGGGCAAATATATCGACTATTCCTGCGCTGTAGCACCTGTAACTGGCATTCATGACCTCTATCTGGTATTCCGTCATACTGTAGACGAAAGTTCCTCATGTTCAGAGGTGAACTGGTTCGTTTTCAGCAACGGCGGAAGCATTTCGTGGAATGGTCACAAGTATCAGCGCTTCGACAATGGCATGACATGGGATGAGGCAGAAGCTTATTGTGAGTCTCTCGGCGGACACCTTGCTGTTATAACAAGCGAGGAAGAACAGCAGGTTGTTGCTTCCCTTGCATATACAGGCAGTAAAAATAATTACTGGATAGGCGGTCGCTGGAATTCTGACGGCGAATTTGCATGGGTAACGGATGAACCGTTTGAGTATACAGCATGGAGCGGCGGTGAGCCGAACAATGGCGAAGGAATTGAAGATGCTATTATGATGTGGTCATCTGACGGTGCATGGAATGACTTGCCAAGTGATTGTCAGGCAGCTTTTGAAGAGGATAAACCTGATTACGGCACTGAGAATTTCGGCTTCAT
>DEBW01000006.1:3672-4089 GCA_002348905.1 Ruminococcus flavefaciens
TCAACGGTCATCAGTATAAGGTCTTTGATGAAAGCATGAAATGGAATGAAGCTAAGGAATATTGCGAAAATCTTGGCGGACACTTAGTTACTATCACTTCACAGGAAGAGGAAGACTTTATTGAAGAACTTATCGACAGATATACAAAGATAACCTATCATATCGGTTTGACTGACGACGGAAAAAATAATTATAGCTGGGTAACAGATGAAGTTTTTGATTATAGCAATAACATTTCCGGAGCAGATGTTCAGTCATATCAGTATACATATGTTATTGTAAGCAAAAATGGAGCTGAGAATACTATTCATATGTGGGCTGACCATGATGATGGTATCAGAGGCGATATGTGGGATTATACAAAATCCGGCTTCATATGCGAATGGGACGAGGTTGAAACTGACGGCAGAGTAACTT
>DEBW01000006.1:4097-7559 GCA_002348905.1 Ruminococcus flavefaciens
TCAACGGTCATCAGTATAAGGTCATTGACAAGAGCATGACATGGACTGAGGCTGAGGAATACTGTGAAAGTCTCGGCGGACACCTTGTTACTATAACAAGCAAGGAAGAAGACGAATTTATCCTGAATACAATAGCTGATAATGAGACAAGCCTTTACTTCTGGATAGGCGGTTCAGACAGCAGAGAAGAAGGCAAATGGGAATGGGTAACAGGCGAAGAATGGGACTATAACCATTGGAAATCAGGACAGCCGAATGATTACAAGGGCTGGTGCAAGGAAGGACAGGACTATGCTGTTATCGTTGATAAGGACGGCAGATGGGAAGACTGTCCGGACGACGGCTATGACAGTGACGGACCGAAAAACGCTTATTTTGATCCTGCGGATTATGGATTTATCTGCGAATGGGATTACGTCACAACTGACGGTAAGAATGCCTATGACCGTATTCAGGGCGAAGCTTATGATGACGGCTACGGTATACAGATAGCAGGCATATCAAACGGCGATGCTACTTCTTCCGACGGCGGAGTTATCGGCTGGATAAGCAAAGGAAGCTATGCTATATATAAGGATGTCAACTTCTCAGGCGGTTCAGCAAAACAGATGATAATATGTGCTTCAAATCCGACTACAGATACTATCAGAAATGTGTCAGTTTATATCGACGGCGACAACGAGACGGGTTCTCTTATTGCTACAGTACCGATACAGCCTACAAAGATATGGAACAATTACGTTATCAATACTCAGGCTGTTGGCAATATCACAGGTGTACATGATGTGTTCCTGTTATTTGACGGCGGTGTGAACCTTGATTACTTCTACTTCTCAAAGGAAAAAGCTGCTATAGCTACTCTCGTGGGCGACGCAAACTGTGACGGCAAGACATCCGTAGCTGATGCAGTAGCAATACTCCAGAGTATCGGCAACCGTGACAAGTATGCCCTCTCAGAACAGGGCATGATAAACGCTGACGTTGACGGAAACGCAGGCGTTACCGGCATGGACGCTCTCGTGCTCCAGCAGGTAGACTCAGGCATGATAAAGCTTGAAGAACTGCCGTTAAACTCGATTGGCTGATTAAAAACGAAATAACCCTATTTTCAATACCTCTCAGTCTCCCCTTGTTCTCTGTGCAAGGGGAGAACTTTTTGTCAGTATCTACAATTTTTGTAGGCTTATATATGCATTTACAACAATAAATATTACGCAATTGTTAAATGTAATAGATGGATGTTGACTATGATCATATATGGGCATATAATTATTTTATAATATTTTTGTTATTGGATAGGAGTTGGTTTTATGAATTTCAAAAAAGCAACGGCTGTTTTGCTCAGCGGAGCAGTGATTTTCGGAGGATTTGCAGGCTTGCCGAAAAACAGCATCAAACTGGTCGAGCCTTTGCAGGCGGATGCGGCGGCTTCGGATTTTACCGCAGAACAGGGAGCGCAATGGGGCAGAGACAGAGTCAGCGAAGGCTGGGAGGAAGATGTTGACGGTGCTTACGGCTGTCAATGCGTAGATTTACTTCAGGCATACGGTTCATATCTTGGAGTGAAAGTTCCTTCTTTAAATGCTTATCAATATGAAACGTGGTCGCTGCCGAGCGGCTGGACACGAACCTATGGAAGCCCTAAAATTGGCGATATGTTCGTTATGAATGGAACTGCGGCAGGAAATGGTATAGGTCACGTAGGTCTTGTAACAGGGGTTGACGGTTCAAATGTCACAACTGCTGAAACCAACTATTGGTCAGACCATTACGGAAATGCGGCGTGCAGAAGCGTTACAAGAGATGTTTCAAAATATACCTGCTTTATTCATCCGAATTTCAAAGATCCTGTAGTCAAAGGTCATGTCATGACTGAAAAAGAGGCTGCCGGTCAGACTATTCCTGACGGTGATTACTATATTTATAGCGAACTTAATGGTGAATATTTTCTTGACATTTCGGGTAGTGATAAACCTGCAAAAAACGGTACAAATGTATTTATTTGGTCTGATCCTTTTCCACCGGCAGAATATGATACTTGGACAGTAACTTACCGTGGAAACGGATTTTACAAAATCCAGCAAACTGGAACAGATATGTGTCTTGATGTAAACGGCGGAGGCATAGAAGCAGCAGCAAATGCAAATATGTGGGAAAGCAATGATAGCAACGCACAGCAGTGGTCTCTTACCCGAACATCTCATGGATATACGATGCGGGCACGATGTAATTCATTTTATCTTGATGCAGAGGGCGGTGATCCTGGTAATGGTGTAAACGTACAAGTCTGGGAAGGAAATGATACTAAAGGACAGTCATGGTGCTTTATTCCTGCAAATCCTAAGCAGAATGTAAAAAACGGTCTTTACAAAATATACTCAGCCGTTGACGATAAACACGTTCTTGATGTAAAAGAAAGCACAAAAAGCGGACATAAAGAGGGCGATAATGTACAAATATGGGACAGCACAGGCGATGATGTATTTCAGATAACTGGTGATAAAAACGGTTATTACTATATCTCTGAATCAACATCCGGACTTGTTTTAGATGTTGATGGTTCGGATCCAAATTTTTTAAATACTGGACGAAATATTGCGGTTTACAAAAAAGGCGATCAGAGAAATCAAAGGTGGGCACTTATGCCGGCAGGAAATGGTACATATTATATAGTATCTCAACTTAGCGGATATTATTTGGATTTAGTATCGCCAAATCAGGATAAAAAATATCCTAATGGCTCTAATATAGAACAGCATTCATATAATGGCGGAGGTGCAAACCAGCGTTGGAAACTCGTTCCGTATGAAACTATCACAACTACAACCACCACAAAGAAAACAACAACAACTACCACGAAAGCAACTACGACTACTAAGGCAAAAAATACAACTACTACCAAAGCACCGGTAACAACAACTACAACCACCACAACAACCGCACCGCAGAATATAAAGCTTGAAATAGGCAAACAGTATACAATTCCGATCGTTGTAACTGGCGATGACGAGCTTGTATTCAAATCAAGCGATACTAATATAGCTGTAGTGTCCAAGAAAGGCGTAGTTACGGGCATAAGCAAAGGTAAATGTACTATATTTGCAATAAACAGTGACGGTGAAGTTATTTATAATGTGCCTGTTTCAGTTGAACAGGAAATCAGCACTACTACAACAGTTTTAGGCGAATCGCCAAAATACGGTGATGCCAACTGCGACGGTAAAACTTCCGTAGCCGATGCAGTAGCGATACTCCAGTATATCGGCAACCGTGACAAGTACAAGCTTAGTGAAACCGGACTTAAAAACGCTGACGTTGACGGAATAGCAGGCATTACCGGCAAGGACGCTCTTGTTATACAGCAGGTAGATGCAGGACTTTACAAGCTTGAAGACCTTCCGCTTAAAACTAAATAATAAGTTCTCTCCCTCGGCGTTTGTGATATAATCCCCTTAGAGTAGA
>DEBW01000017.1 GCA_002348905.1 Ruminococcus flavefaciens
ATTTTAAAACAGAGCAAGTTGAATTTGCTCTGTTTTTTGGTATGTAGTGTAGATGAAACGACATAGGGGATGCAAGAGGAACAGAACCTTGTATACTGGTTACATCACCTTACAGAGAGGAGTTTCTCATGGAAAAAAGCATAAGTCACGTACAAGGTAAAGGCTCTTTGGAGCATAACAACAGAAAGTTCATCACAAACAATGTTGACCGAAAAAGGATCAAAGATAATATCCTTTGATTAAGAATAATCAAAAAAATCCGGAAATAATAACAGAGGTTTTCTGCACGGCATAACTTATAAAAAATTGACTTTTTGAAGGCAATATGTTATAATAAAAGAGCGATGAAGTTATTATTTGTATGGGGAGGATAGTATGCGTTCGGATTTGTATTCAAAGGCAATTGAGATAATTCGTGCAGTTTATGGCGAGAAAGCCGAATTTCGTGAAGGACAGTACGAGGCTATCGAATCGACTTTGACACATCACAGGTCTTTGGTTGTTCAAAAAACTGGGTGGGGCAAAAGTTTGGTTTACTTTGTATGTACCAAAATTTTGCGTGACAGTGGACATGGTGCAACATTCGTTGTCAGCCCGTTACTGGCACTTATGGAAAATCAATTACAGGCAGCCACGGCATTTGGACTGCACAGTGTGGTACTTAACAGTTCTACAAAAGAGAACCGTGCCGATGATCTTGAAAAGATAAAAAGCGGGCAGTGTGATCTGGTTTTCATTACACCCGAAACGCTCTTTTCGGATTCTGTTCAATCGGCACTTCCTTCAATTCCGATCGGGCTGTTCGTTGTTGATGAAGCACACTGTATTTCTGACTGGGGACATGATTTCAGACTTGAATATACCCGGCTGAATCGTATTATCCGTACCCTGCCGCAGACCGTTTCAGTACTGGGAACAACAGCAACTGCCAATGATCGTGTCATTGAAGATTTGAAACAGCAGTTTGGTGAAGATGTGTATGTATCACGAGGCAGTCTGATGCGCCGTTCGCTCTCGATCCAAGTGCTTCATCTTCCTACACCTGCACAGCGATATGCATGGATGCTGCAAAATATCCCGAAACTTCCCGGAAGCGGTATCGTCTATTGCCTGACGCAGAGAGACTGCGATTATATTGCGGCATTTCTTCAAGAAAACGGTATCAATGCAAAGGCATATCATTCCGGAATGGAGTCATCGGAAACAGAAACAGCAGAACAGGCATTGCGTAATGACAGTATCAAAGTCCTTGTTGCAACCGTGAAGCTGGGCATGGGGTATGATAAGGGGAATATTGCATTTATCATACACTATCAGCAGCCGTCAAATATTGTTGCATATTATCAGCAGATCGGACGTGCGGGCAGAAATATAGAACGTGCATATACATTCCTGATGTGCGGTGAGGAAGATCGCAATATACAGGATTATTTTATTGATACTGCATTTCCGAGTGAACATGAAGCACGTTCAGTCTATGATGTTATCAGGGAGCATTCAGAGAGCGGTGCTTCGCTCACACAGATCGAAATGAATGTGAACTGCCGCAGAAGCCGTGTGGAAAAGGCACTGATGTTTTTGCGGAATGAGGAGATAATATATAAGGAAGGTTCAAAATACTTTCCGACGCTTCACCTGTTCCGCTATAACCATGAACATTATGAACAGATAATGGATATCCGCAGACATGAGCAGCAGAAAATGCAGGAATTTATACACACGAAAGAATGTCTGAGCCGCTTTATTGTAAACTGTCTTGATGACCCTACAACCGAAAAATGCGGCATATGCAGGAACTGTCTCGGTTATGCTGAATATCCAGAACAGCCCGATGACGCTACGTTACAGCTGACGCAGAAATATTTGGAACGGCTTATCATTAATATTGAACCCAGGAAAATGTTTCCAAACAAGGAATTTACGGGAAGCTGCAAAATCGAGCATCCGAATCAAGAAGGCATATGCCTTTCCAAATACGGCGATCCTGGTTACGGAATGTTGGTTAAAAAAGGAAAATATGGAACACCGCAAGGCTTCTGCGAGGAACTTATTGGAAAGTCGGCAAGTATCCTGCGAGATGTTGTAAGCAAAAATGATATTAATGCACTCACTTGTGTACCGTCACTTCGCAGTTCTATTGTTGCGGATTTCGCAAGGGAACTGGCAAATAGACTGAAATTGCCGTTTGTTCAGTTGCTTCAAAAGCAAGGCGCAAAACAGCAGAAGGATATGGAAAACAGCAATTATCAGTGCCGAAACGCATGGGATTCTTTTTCGGTGGTTCAGGGAACGATTAATGTTCCAAAACGTATTATCATTGTTGACGATATTGTTGATTCAGGCTGGACACTGACAGTATGCGGATACAGACTGGCACAAGCAGGATGTGAGCTTGTATTTCCGTTTGCACTGGCTGATAGTTCAGAGAATAGGAGCAATCAGTAATGAATCCAAATTCCGAGGTAATAATCATGCTTTGCAGTCACCTGCTATCTGGTACAGATTGCAAGCCGTATACCTCGTCAGAATGGTCAAAACTTGCCGATACATTGCTGCGGGCAAAACTGGAACCCAAGGCATTACCCGATCTTTCCGACAGTGAATTTCTGGATCTGAAAATCGGAAAGGACGAAATACAGCGGATACGACAGCTATTAAGACGAGGTGCTAATCTTACATTTGAACTGGAAAAATACAACACTATGGGCATCTATGTTGTCACCCGTGCAGATGCCGCCTATCCTAAAATGCTGAAACATCGTCTTGGAAAAAGTTGTCCTCCGTTGTTCTATTACGCAGGTAATCTTTCACTTGCCGGAACTAAAACGATTGGTTTTGTTGGTTCCCGTGGAGCAGATGAAAACGATCAGCATTTTACGGAAAAAATCGTATATACAGTAAATAAACTGGGATATTCGACTGTTTCGGGTGGCGCAAAAGGTATTGATACGATAGCAGGTGAAGCTTCTTTGAAAAACGGATGCGTATATGTTGCTTATCTTGCAGACTCAATGGTAAAACGCATTCGGAACAGTAATACAATCAAGGCAATACAGAACGGCAGAGTGCTTCTCATGTCAGCAGTTTCTCCGGATACCGTTTTTACAGCTGCGACTGCAATGATGCGAAACCGATATATCTACGCACAATCCTCTGCAACTGTCGTTGTACATTCCGATTACAAAAAAGGCGGTACTTGGACGGGAGCCGCTGATTGCCTGAAACATGATATATGTCCTGAATTTTGCTGGGATAACAAGAATTATCGTGGCAATCAGGAGCTTATCAAGCTTGGGGCGATTCCCATAACCGAAGACTGGGATGGTGGTGTGTCAAAGATTCCTGAAAAACAGGAAGAAGCCGTTCAGCTCTCACTTTTTGATTAGACTGGTTAATCATCCATATTAAAAAGCGTGCTGTTTTAAACCGTCCTACATTGTGCTGTGTGCACAATGTAGGGCGGTTCGCATTATCAAGCATTTTTATATTATATTTTTTAAGTGCTTTGGATAACATTAGCGCATTAACTTTTTATTTTTGAATCTTTTCGATAACGCAGCAATGCTTTTTAGTCTCAGCATCATAGCTTATCCCAACAAGAATGATTTCGCCCGAATACTCCGCAGTTTTATCAGTATACTGCTTGCGCTTTATCTGCTCAATGGCGGTGTCAGCAGACTTGTTCCACTTTAATTCTATAACCATTGCAGGCTTGTCAACATTCTTTCGTGGAATAAAAACGAGGTCAGCAAAGCCTTTGCCTGTTGCAAGTTCACGGTGAATGATGTACTCTTTTCTTGCCGAATAATAGGCAAGCGAGATCACACAGCTTAACGACATTTCATTGTTATAGCCTATGATCGAAGCGTTTTCATCGTGCGCTCTTTCGACCAATTCCGCAACTTTTTCAGCATCGCCTTCAATTGTCGCCTCAATAAGTTCATCCGATGAGCGTATCGCATTCATGACAGTCTCCCAGCCGCCGTCCTCGATTGAGTTGATGAATTCCTGCTGTACTTCACTGTTCGGTATCCACACTTTACCGTCGTTATAGGTTAGATATCCGAGATGAATGAGCAGCGTAAGAACGTCATCTGCACTGTTGAATGTACTCATATCATTCTGAAATTTGCCCGTATTAACACTGACTTTCTCGCCGGCTATCATATCAACGACTTTTTCACGAAGTCCGTCAAAATTCATCTGAATGTAAACTTTGAGTGCTTCGTATGTTTCTGTTGATGTCCAGTA
>DEBW01000092.1 GCA_002348905.1 Ruminococcus flavefaciens
GTCGGAAAGACAACCAGAAGGCGCGGATATAAGGATGGCAGAGTAATAATCGGCGGAAAACTGATCCCCGGTATCGGAGGCGGGCTCTGTAATCTGAGCAATACCATTCACCGCCTTGTGCTTCACAGTCCGCTTGAAGTAACCGAATTTCACAGCCATTCAGATGCGCTTGCACCTGACGAGGGAAAAAGAGTTCCTTTCAGTTCCGGAACATCAGTAAGCTACAATTATATCGATTACCGTTTCAGAAACAACACTGATCAGAACGTTCAGCTGCTTGTCTGGTGTGACGACGATAATCTTTATGCGGAACTTCGCAGTGAACGTGAGTTTGCGCAGTGTTTCAGTATCACCGAGGAAGATCATCATTTCTGCAAAGAAAATGATAAATATTTCAGGGTGTCAAAAATATATAAAGTTGTTACAGACCGCAGCACCGGTGAGATCATAGACAAAATACTTGTGCTCGACAATCATTCCGAGGTAATGTTCGATCCTGAACTTATTCCCGAAGAAGCAATGAGACAATAACATGATCATGCACATTAAAACCGCTTTTGCGCAGGTTTGATGAGCTGTTTTTTTAAATATATTTGTTTAAATCCATTAACATTTATGACGATTGGGATTACAGAAGATTTTTAGAATTATCAAAATTAATATCTGATGATTTATTAGATTGGGCAATTTCAATATCAAATAATTCGCAAAATCATGATATTATTGAAGCAGCAGAATTAGGTCTGATTTATCAAGAAATCTATGCCAAAGGAATTCTTACATATGAGATCGAAGCTTTTACTGCTGAAGGCGAATGTGAGGTTTTGTATTATAGATAGTTTCCGGTTTGGGCGTAGGTGATGGATGTCAAGATGAATGTGCGAAAAGATAAAAATGAATATACATATTATGGCTGCTGATATGAAATATATTGATAGCTGTGTAGAAATACTGCAAAAATCGGATTTAGGAAAAGCGTATTTCAGCGATTATAGAAAAGCAGCTGATATGCTTACATATGCGGTTGGACAAAAAAACGTATATGTTGCATTGAATGAAAATGAGAAATGTGTGGGTTTTATTTACTACATGACAAAGGGCGTCTTTGGAAATTATCCATATCTTCATATTGTTGCAGTAAAGGAAGANNACCCACATTGGAAATTTTCCTGTTGTCACAGCGGTCTGTCCGTTAAGCATCCCTGTATGGAACGAGATATGCCGAAACTGTCTGAGCACAAGTTCCAGTCTCGTATGCTCACAGTTTTCAGGACATTCATACAGCATTTCATCTGTAAGAGAATCAAGATATGCGTAGGTTTTCTGCTCTACACTGTCAAGATAATCAAGAAGCTGATCATCAGACAATACAACAGAAGCAGGCTTGTCCGGATTGTCAAGACCTTCTTCATGAAATGACGGTTCGTCATACACGCAGGGATTTATAAACCATTTATCGGCTGAATGCAGTGCGTGATATGCCCATCTCCAACATGGAGCACCGCAGCATATCGCATCTCTGTCATAAGTCTGGATAGATGTTCTGATATTAAGAAAATTAGGTTTTACCATATCTTTTATTATCATGCATAATTCGTTCATTATAAAATCCTCCTCAAAGTGCGTCCTTTGGACAATGCTTAACACATTCCATACACAAAATACACTCGGTTCCGTTTTTACGTTTTCTTGAATTGTCTGTCACATCGACGTCCATAGGACATACTTTACTGCACTTACCGCACGATACACACTTCTTCGTATCGCATTTGATCCTTATCAGCGAGAAGTAACTCATGGGCTTCAGAAATACTGTGATCGGGCAAATATATTTACAAAATGCTCTGTTGTCTTTGAAAAGAAATGCTAACACGATACCGAACGCATAATACAGAACATTTCCAATGATGAATGCCCAGAACATGATACGTTCGATATTTCCTGCTTTTGCAAGAAAGAGAGCTGTTACAAATATCAGTGATACCGCAAATGTGATATATCTGATCCATCCGATCTTTTTTCGCGGCTTATTCGGTGTCTTATATGGAAGAAAATCCAGGATCATTGCAGTCCAACAGGCAAATCCGCACCAACCCCGGCCAAAGATCAGAGGACCGAAGATTTTTGCAACGGCATAATGTATCGTTGCAGCCTCGAAAACACCAGTGAACAGATAGTACCAGAATCCCTCTATCTGCATATTCTCGCCGCTGATCAGTCCAAGATATATAAGCATATATGTTCCTACGAGCAGCTGCGTGACTCTTCTGGCATGTTTGTTTTTTCTGGTGAACAGAAAAATGCCAAGAGAGATTGAAATACCGATATATGAGAAATTTAAAAGGTAAAACAAGTTATTCTTTGTCAGCCATAGCGTAACTGCAACAGTTTCAAAAATCACCAAAAATATTATAGGTAATAAGTTTTTCTTTCCTGTTTTCATTCTGATACCTCATCAAATTCCGATTTATTCGGGTAGTCTCGCATACTCGAATATCGATTATATTACCAATTATACTATAACCACTCGTTATTTTCAATCAGAATTGCCGCGATGCAACGTGATTATTATAATAGCACGCCGTAGGCGTACCGATGAAGTGAAAAAGCCCGTCTATATCGATGGGTGTAGAAGTTAAATGATATATAAAAAGGGAGCCAGATTACTCCGACTCCCTCAAGTATACATCCGAAAACGTATACCCCAATTATTAATCTCATTTCTAATACTTCATCCAAATACGGATAACCGTTCAATGCAGACGGTTATCCGTTATTTTTATAATTTGACTTTTTTCANNGATAAAAAACACGAAAGTGAGGATTTTATCATGGAAGAAAGATACCAGTTAAACAAGGAGCTCGCACAAATGCTCAAAGGCGGAGTGATAATGGACGTCACAACTCCCGAACAGGCAGTCATAGCTCAGGAAGCAGGCGCTTGTGCTGTAATGGCACTTGAACGTATACCGGCTGACATCAGAGCCGCAGGCGGTGTATCGAGAATGAGTGATCCTGCTATGATACGTTCCATACAGGAGGCTGTGACTATTCCTGTCATGGCAAAATGTCGTATCGGTCACTTTGCAGAAGCTCAGATACTTGAAGCAATAGAGATAGACTACATTGACGAAAGCGAAGTCCTTTCTCCTGCCGA
>DEBW01000052.1:0-2075 GCA_002348905.1 Ruminococcus flavefaciens
CTCACACCGCCGCCGAAGAAATACACGACCACCTTGTTTTCCGTACCCTTGCGGAATATGCCGTGCCATTCGCTGCCGTCCGAGGACTTTGCACCGTCCACTTCAACCTCGTACCACTTGCCAATCTCAGGTTCACCCTTGAGCTTCGGAAATGTTTTGAGAAATGTTAGTTTCAGAAGAATAAAAATGCCTATTGCGATCACTAAAATGATAATGCCGATGATGATAAGCAGCTTTTTTAGTCTGCTTTTCGGTTTTGTCTTCTCCATGACAATTCCTCCTCTTATGTATTGGATTCAAGAAAGGCAAGCAATCTGTCGAATGCATCCTTTGCCGTTTCATCGTTTCTTTCGTTTGCTACAAAGCAATGGGGCTTTTCCTCGCCCTTTTCCGCATAGGGATCAACAAGTTCATTCCTGACACCAAGCGCATTGAGCTTTTCGTGCATTTCGTTCATATCGTAACGGTATTCACTGCCGAGCATGATAGAAGGCGGATAATCGCTTGTCATGTGGGGAATACAGTCATAGCGGTTACGCTCGTCTTTGTTCAGAAAAATCGAGCCTTTCACATAGTTGTCAACAAGGAATTTACAACCGAGCGTAAAGCTCTCATAGTCAAGCGGAGCATCATCAGCCACGATCGCACATATCTGTTCGGGAGCAAGTGCAGGAGATATACCGAGCAATTCGGCGTATTCGGGTGTTGTGATCACAGT
Source organism: Ruminococcus flavefaciens (assembly GCA_002348905.1). Classification (GTDB taxonomy): domain Bacteria; phylum Bacillota; class Clostridia; order Oscillospirales; family Ruminococcaceae; genus Ruminococcus; species Ruminococcus flavefaciens_O. Next base: position 719 of record DEBW01000052.1, read on the forward strand.
TCCCATCTGGCATGACATGATCGCTCCAGCCGAAGAACCCATAAGAATGACCTGATCCATGTTCAGATGATATTCCTCGCTATGCTCCATAATATATGAAAACGCCTGATTCGCCTGTATCAGCGGAACGGGAAAATGCTCGTCGGGTACAAGAGCGTAGTCCACATTGACGATATTGAATCCGGCTGCACAAAGGTCATCTATCAGAGCAGTCGCTTCATTTGCGGCAAGCGGATCGCCCATATTCTTGCTGCCTGCAAAGAAACCGCCGCCGTGGAAATAGAACAGAGTAGGTCTGTCGGCTTCTCTGTTTTCATCGGGATATATAATGTCAAGAAAGCTGTTCGGGTAGTCCTTTGCATATTCGATCTCACTGATAAGGTACTGTCCGTTTTCTTTCAAACCGTTCTGCGGTTCGTTCAAAGGTTCATAGGAGTTCAGCGGTTTGCCGTTGTCAGCTTGGTATGTTGTCACTGACAGAGACAGTACCACCGTGTGAAGTAATGATCGACCTGCACAGCGCAAGTCCCAGTCCCAGACTTCTTCTGCTGTCCGACGAACGGCTGCCGCCGGTGTAGAACATATCAAAGACCTTTTCCTTTTCTTCATCTGAGATACCTGTGCCGTGATCGGACACGGATATCACAGCATACGCATGTTCACGGCGCACACTGACAGTCACATCAGAATCATCATCACTGTACTTGACTGCATTATCCATAAGATTGACGATCACCTGTACGATCAGGTTCGCATCTGCCATGACGGGGATGATCTCGTCACGCATATCCACAACGATGTCTCGCTTCGGGTGTGTGCGTTCTGTGTGTTTCACAGCCTCCTGCACGATATCATCCAGTATCTCTACCAAGATATTCAGCTGCATTCTCCCGTCCTCTATCCGTGTAGCATATAAAAGATTTTCCACCATTTCGATCAGCCACATAGACTCAGAAAAGATATCCGTATAGATCTGCTGCCTTGCCGTTTCGTCAAGTGCAGTTCCGCCGGAAATAAGTGTACTTGCGTTTCCCGATATGGAAGTAAGCGGTGTTCTGAGGTCATGGGAAATTGTGCGGAGCATATTTGCTCTAAGCTGTTCATTCTGTGCGAGCAAAGCTGCTTCTTCTTTTTCTCGGGCATTCTGTTCGGCTATAAGAGTATTGCGTTTCAGCTTATTGGCAAGCGTTCCTGCAATGAACGCCGTAATAAACATCGTCACAAATGTGACGGGATAGCCTGCATCGTGAGCTGAAAGAGAAAACTCAGGATAGGTGAAGAAGTAGTTGAAAAGCACGACTCCTACTAATGACGATATCAGGCAGAAATACATCTTTGATGTAAAAATGGATATCAC
>DEBW01000052.1:2181-4807 GCA_002348905.1 Ruminococcus flavefaciens
GCGGAGTCTTTGAACACAGACAATGCTTTAGAGCTTTTTGTAGATTTAGCAGTCATAAGGATCACCCTTGTCATTATAACATACAACCATTTTCTTCGTCAACAGGATACAAAAGTTGTTTAATCATAATGATGCCTTCTGTTTTTTCGTATTTCCGCCATCAGGATATCTGCTTTTTTCATAACATGAAAGCCGTATAGAAAAAATGCAGCGACAGAAAGTGCAAGCAGAATATCTCTCACACGATTATCTCCTATATTCTGAAACATTTCTGTATATCACGCATCTCACCGATAACAAATGCTATATCCTCTTCACCTAAAACAGTATCAGAAGATGGGATAAATACATCGTTGCCACGTTTGATCGTCAGGATATTTACCTTGTATTTCTTGCGGATATCTATCTCTGAAAGTGTTTCTCCGTACCAGTTCCTTGGGATTCTGAGTTCATAGATATAGTAATTATTATCCAGCTGAATGAAATCAAGGATGCTGTCTGAGGCGTATTTAGTAGCAACACGCAGAGCCGTCTGTTTTTCGGGGTAAACAACTTCATCTGCGCCGTTCCTCAGCAGGAACTTCATCTGTACATCATTGGTTGCACGTGATATGACCTTTTTTGCTCCGAGTTCCTTGAGCAGAGAAGTCGTTTCGAGAGATGTCTGGAACAAACCGCCAAGTGCAACGATACATACATCATAATTTCCTATTCCCAAAGAACGAATGAATTCTTCGTTAGTACCGTCACCGATCATTGCATCTGTCACATATGGCATTATTTCGTTAATACATTCTTCATTGATATCAACAGCCATTACCTCGCAGCGCAGTTCCTCCATGCGCTTTGCAATGTGACTTCCGAATTGTCCAACTCCAATTATCAAAACCGATTTCATATTCATTCTCCTTTATCCTACTGTTATTTTTTCAAGCGGCAGACGAGAATTTCTGTTTTCGGCAGAAGGAAGTGCCGCATAGATCATTGTTAATCCGCCGACTCGCCCGAAAAACATCAGTATCATCAGTATCACACGGGATACATAAGACAGACCGCTTGTAATGCCAAGTGTCAGTCCTACTGTACCGACAGCTGAGCCTGTTTCAAACAGACAGGTCAGCAGCGGAATATCTTCTACTCTGCTGATAATGATACCGCTTGTAAAGAACAATACAAGATACATGAAAAGAATGGCACCAGCACTGCGGACCGCTTCATCTGATATTCTTCTTTTGAAGCACTGCACATCATTTCTGCGGCTGAATACTGTGATCGCAGAAAGGAACAGAACAGCAATAGTCGCTGTTTTCATACCGCCAGCGGTGGAACCCGGAGAGCCGCCTATAAGCATAAGAATGATCATAATGGCTGTAACCGATTCGTCCATAGCAGCGAGATCAGTTGTGTTAAAGCCGGCAGTTCGGGTAGTGACAGACTGAAACAGGGCATGAATCGTCCGGTTGTGGATATTCTCACGGTCATATTCATAAAAGAAGAAATACAGCGCAGGCAGTATGATCAGGACAGCAGATGTCATCAGTACGACCTTGCTTTGCAATGAAAAACGCCTGAATCTGTGCTTGTGTGTTCCGATATCGCCCCACACGAGAAAACCGATGCCGCCTGTGACGATCAGCAGCATAATGATAATATTAAGATAGATATTGCTATGGTAAGAGGTCAGAGAGGAGAAAGGCTACCTGACTCCGAACAGATCAAATCCTGCGTTACAAAAAGCGGATATGCTGTGAAATAAAGAATACCATAGTCCCTTTGCAACACCAAAATCATTGCAGAAAACAGGTGCGAGCAATGCTGCACCGATCAGCTCTATGATGAGCGAGGTTTTGAGTATAAAGCCTGTCAGCTTCACGATACCTCCTACCTGCGGTGCGGAGATGGATTCCTGCATCGTACTGCGCTGCCACAGACCTATCTTCCTGCCTGAGGCTCTGATAATAGCTAAACCTATGGTGATAACGCCCATGCCGCCGATCTGTATCAGCATCAGAATGACCGCCTGCCCGAACAATGACCAGTAGGTGGCAGTATCTTTTACAACAAGTCCTGTCACACAGGTTGCGGAAACAGCGGTGAACATCGCATCATCAAATCTCGTCACACACCGCTGCCTTGATGAGATCGGCAGCATCAGAAGCAGCGTACCTACCAGAATCAGGCAAAAGAAACTGATAATGATGACCTGAAATGAAGTCATATGATTTCTGTTTTTTACTCTATTTTTATGTAACATCGTACACCTCTCGTCCAAATGATAGCTTTATTATATCACATGAGCGGTTAAGGTGCTGTTAAGATTACGGTTACGGTGTTAAGATTTCGTTAAGGCACAATATTGATGTGTACTGCTTGACCGTAGTCTAATGACACACTCACTTTCCGTTCCGCTGAGGTTCAAATCAGCATTATGGTGCGCGCCACAATGACGGCATACCCTTTTGGAACTGAATATCTAAACAGCCTTCAGTAATTCTGAGGGCTGTTCTTTTTAGGGCGAATTGTTTCGGTTTTCTATTGTCAACCATTTATGTAAATAACGGTTGACAATAGAGATGAACAGTGCTATAATATTGAATGAGGAGGTGATTGATATTAACAACATAAA
>DEBW01000151.1 GCA_002348905.1 Ruminococcus flavefaciens
TTTTTCTTAGCTTAATGGCATTACGCTCGTAGGGAGTGACGAATGTTTTCCGTTATTACAGGAGCAGGCAGGGGAGTTGTGAGAGGGGGGCGGTTACTTTAACGGAAAGTGTCCGTCAGGAGCCCCGTATTATCACCAGATATCAAAGCGATTGTATCCTCTATATTTGGTGCTTTTATATCTTGCTTTTTCCTTGAAATTCGAGTAATATATGATACTGATACCCAGAGTATAGGACGAAACTGGCAATGAGGCGATAGTAAAACAAAAGCCACACCGTCTGAATAGCGGTATGGCTGCAAATTCCTAGAAAAACTATCGCAAAAGCCGATATTTTGCGATAGAAGCAGCCGCTTTATTCATTTTTCAAGAAGCTCTGTACTTTCAAAAAGCCATCTGAACACGCTTCATATACTCTCTCTTTTGGTCGAAAGAGCTGTGAACATAGCGATTCAGCGTGATTTCTACGTAACTGTGCCCAAGAAGTTCGCTCAAAGCCTAGTTTGATGCAATTTGTGGCGAAAATATGCCGAAGGGCATGGAAGTGAACTGACGGTAATTTTGCGTTTTTCAGAATTGTCTGGAAACGATACTGCATTGCTCTCGGCTCGATCGGCTTTTCTGTACCAGTCAGGATATATTCGTTGGGTTTTCCCTTGAATTTAAGCAAGAAGCTCACCATACACTCCGGAATTGGAATCTGCCTGCGAGAAGATTCGCTTTTCGGGTCGGTAATGATGAGCTTCGTTTTGCTAGATGCGGTTGGACATTGTATGCGCTGCATAGTTTTGGTGACGGTCAATATCCGCTTTTCGAGGTCGATATCTCTCCATTGAAGCGGGCACAGCTCCCCTATGCGGAGTCCTGTTGTCATTGAAAGTGCAGTTCCTAGTGTGCTACGATTCTGATGTGTTCCAATATACTGCTGTAAGGTCTTCTGTTCAGCGTCATCGAGTAGCTGAATATCAGGAGACTTCTTTTTTGGAAGTACAATTCCATCCAGAGGGTTAAAAATCTGGTAGGTTCTGACAGCGTATTTGAAAACGGTCTTCATCAGGATCACGATATCGGCAATATATCGCGGAGAAAAGCCTGCCTTCTGTTTTTCGGCAATGAAATCATAGATGTGGTTGGCGGTTAAACTGCTGACTGCTATCTCGCCGAATGCCGGAAGTATATGCTTGTCTGCTTTCATAGTATAATTGGCTGCCGTAGACTCCTTCACACGGTGTAGAATACTGCGATGCCACTCTGAAAACAGTTCTGCTATGGTCAAGGTGCAGTATCCTTGCGGTCTGTTCTGCTGACAGATTGCCTGAACGCACTCGATGCACTGCTCCTTTGTGCGTGCGAGAACATATAAAAATGCCCTTTTTCCGTCAGGCTTTTTGCCGTTTGGGATACGGCTCTCAAAACGACCGTCTTTGCGCTGGTATAAATTCACGGTAATATCCTCCTCGATTTTCCATATTGTTAATTCTTTCTAAATTTGTACTTAAAATATAGAATTTTTTTGGTCACACCTCTTGACAAATGGGCAGTAGATGTGATATGCTTAATGTAGAGTATCTGTCGGATTTTGTCAAGGGAAGCGCCCTTCGCAAAATATCGGCTTTTGCGATAGGTCAACTTCTTTATACTATTATTCGTTTATTGCTCACTATTCATATATTTCAGTATATTCTGTCTTAATATATACAAATTGTAAATTCGAGGTGCCTATCGTGACCATAAAAAAATTTAGTATATTAAAACTGATGAAAGGAGGAAGCTGTGGTGTTTATCACAGCGAATAAAGTATGTCGTGGTATAATCCAAGTCAGGACGAGGCGGCTGATGAATACTATTCGTCCAAAAGCAGATACACAAATGCCGCAAATCAGAGGTATGCAGCTGCAAGAGCAGCTGAGGGTTGTTGCGCTGAAAAGGCTCAAGCATTGAGCGCAATTAATTCCTGTCAGATTGATAAACTGAATTTTGAAAGAAGAATCGAAGATATCCGTCAGATCGTATATGCCCTTGAAGGAGGAGCTGGTTCTCTTGTAAGTGCGATTGGCGCTGACATTCCAACTTTGATTTCAAGATTTAACAAATCTGTAGAGCAAACAGACTCCAGTTACAGAGGAAGTATTTTCTGTAGGGACATAAAACCTATAAGCTGGTGTGGGGTGTTCCAGAACAAGAATGTGGGTGATGATTCCTTGCTTAGTGGTGCGCTGGAAATGTTTAAGAACGAAATCACTAGGCTTGAAAATGCTCTGAGGGATCTTGAAGCTCAAATGAATAATCTTCATAGGATGGTTGACGAACTCACTTCAAAGATCAATATGTATACTGTCGAGCAGGATCATTGTCGCAGTATTATGATTAGTAGTGCCTATGAAATGAATCACTTCAAGCTGTATATGTGATTCACTTCCTTGAGAGGTGTTTGCTATGAGAATAGAAATTATAGGTGATTCATCAGGCAGAACTTCCACAATATCTGGGTTGTATACAGATTTTGATTCGCTTATGACAGAAATAGATTCTGTCATAAGCGCATTACAGAAAATGAAATCTTTTTCGTGTAATATGTCTGGTGGTATCGGTATATTACAGAATGCAGTAGGTAATGTGGAGAGTCGTTTGCAGGCAGAAGCAATCAAGAAAAATGCGATATCATCCGCAAAAGGTAAATGTGATAGCTTTCTTCAATTAGTATCAAAAATTGATTCTCAGGTCGCTGAAACGGTTTCAGTGAATAAGGAGAATTTTTATAGCTTGAATAAATGGGCAAGACCTTCTGCTATAGAATTGACTGTTGAATCGTGGTATGCTTCTGCGAAAGAGTGGATAAAGCATTCAGTTAAAACTGTAGCTGATTATTTCTCTCATTCATTTGAGGTATATAATGAAACAGATTTTTCCAAACTTACAACTGATGAACTTAGAGCATACTATGAAGAACTTAAGAAAAAGTATGATAGTGAAGATGCTTGTAGTGATGATAAAATCAGAATGAATGCATTATATCAGTATATATCTCAAAATGCAACGTCTGCAAATCAACTCGAATATATTAGACTACATAATGAAATTTACGCCTTATTGTATCCAGAGAGTATATCAGAAGTTGAGAGCATTCTCAAAGGTAATGCCAAAGAAATTGACGTAAAAGAAGAATTATTTTTAAGATATTATATGACCTACGGTACCAATTACGATACAGCAAGAAAGCTATATGCTATGCGAGTTGAGTCTAATAATACTACATATGGTGATATGAGCATGATAGATACCTTCGATGGGAATAGTGCCTCTGCTAAACAAGGGAACTTCCATATCGAAAATATGCAAGTATCAAGGAACGCTGACGGTTCGTGCGATTTTTCCTGTTACGCACGACAGACATCGGTTGCATCTTCCTATGGGGCAGCAGTTGTCTATAATTGTGATGGAAGTATTAAAGAAGTAGTAATTCTTGATAGATATCATAATGTGACTGATTTGCCTTCTGCAGTAAAAACTATATATAATTCATGGATCGGTGAAGATATTCCGAAACAAAAGTAGATGTAAATATTCCAAAGGGTGGATATATACAAATCACAGATGATCCAGATGAAATAGCAATTATACAAGCCGCTAAAGGTGTAGAAGAAATAGTTGTCGATGAGGTTAAGGATGTAATAAAAGATGCAATCATTGACGAGGTCAAAGAAACAACAGGTATAGGAAAAATAGGCAAGCATGATAAAGATGCTGTTAAGTGGGGTGGTAAGGTTATTGGAACTGCTGTTAAAGGATATGAGGCGGTGAAAAAGTCAGCTGAAATTTCAGATAGGCTCGGAAATATATATTGGAGTAGCAAGGAGAAAGGAACTGACTCTCTTGTAATATACAATAGTTAATTAAGAAGAATACTAAAAGATACGATCGTTTTCTGTTGAGGTGATATAATGAGAATCGAATTGAATTCTGGTGGTCTTACTGGAACCGCCTCGCTTTCAACAATGCAATCTGAGATAACAGCACTCCTTGGAGGAGCGGATGTCTTCCTTTCTGCTTTAAGAAGCGTGAAAAGCTATACATGCAATATTAATGGCGGTGTTGGTAGTTTACAAGGAGCTCTTGATGAGGTTGAATTGCGTATTCAAACTGCGGAGACCGCAAGTAGTAATTTAAACGCTGCAAAAGATAAGATAGGCTCTTTTATAGAATTGACTAAAACAGTTGATTTAACCGTAAGCGGACTTGTGAACAGAAATAAGCATGAGTTTTACAATCTGAATGAATGGTCAAGACCGCCCCAGAAGGAAGAAGAAAAAGAGTGGTATGAAAAACTATACGATTGGGCTTGCGGTGTTGGCGATTCAATAGCCGAAACTGCACAGAAAGCATGGAATGGTATAAAATCATTTTGTAGCTCGGTAAAAGATAAACTTGATGAATGGTTTGCTGAGTTTCAGGAGTGGTGGAAAGATCATACAACGATTACACCTATGTCAATTGAGGATGAAGTGTTTGATTCTAATCATCCCGATTATTACGGTGGAAAACAGCATGGCCCGAAGAACAACATAAATGCTGATGGTGTTATTACAGGAAAGGAAAAAGCATATTTGGATTTAATCCAAAAAAATACAGGCAGAGATACAAGTAAATGGACTGAGCAAGATTTGAAGGACTATTTGGATGCCTCATATAAGTATAATCCTAATACAGGTAAAAAAGAAGTTGATGTGCCAGGTTTGAATCATCAAGGGTGTGAGTATCAAGCGTTGGTGAACACAATATTTGAATACTATATTCATAGAGAAAATGGAGAGACTGAATTCTACCAAAAGTTTGGATACACTCTGAGGGATGAAAACGGGAATCTCAACTATGAAATAGCTCTGGTTGACCTGTATTCAAAAAATGAGGAACCAAATATTGATGGATTAACTGATGAAGCAGCCGAAAAAATCATTGAACGCTACATGGGAGATTCGGGTAACGATGGGAATAGTTCGGTATCCGTTGACATGAAAAGAAACCAACATATTACCGTAAATAACATTGATAATTACCTTAGATCAGGAAAGCAGGTCATTGTTTCTTCACAAAGGTATATCTTATATGATGAGGCTGGAAAACAACGTTCCTGTGGTGGACATGCAATGGTTATTACTGGTGTTACAAAAGATGGACGATATATTGTATCCTCATGGGGGGATAAGTATTATATCGATCCTAAAGATGTTGGAAAAAAAGTTACATGGACAGACAGCGATGGAGTTTATCATGAGGATACAGTCAAAAAAATGGCTTTTTCTACATTAGAATACAAATAAAAACTGAGAACAAATTAATGAAAATAGTAAAGGTGGAAAGATGTGTAAGCAAATTCTATTATGCTTTTTTACAGTGATAATAGGCGGTTTCTTGTTCGCTTGTGGTCAAGTAGCGGATAACTATGAAGAATCAATAGGAACGACCTCTGAATTCAGTGATGGGAGTAACATAGAACTTATGAATATAGCTGAAATTGATAGAATAGAGATTAGGGAACCAAGTGATGGCGTATACAAATCACAATTGCTGCTTCAAGTTAAAGGGGATTATTTAACTCGGTTTGCTGAAGTTATGCATAACATTAAAATAGACAATGAACTTCCAATGCGAACTCCTCTCTACTCGTTGTACTTTTATAATGGGAATAATGAAATTGTGGATACATGGACAATCGATGTATACCGGACAATCATAACTAAAGACAGTAACAAATTTTTGAGAGAGAACAGTAGTGACATAGATACACTTCTATCTGATATAGAAAGCGATTATGGACTTGGCTACGATTTACTTGAGCGAGTACCTGGAGAATCATATTATAGTAATATCGAAAATGCCGATGCAATTTATATTCGTAGTCAAGATGATTCATATTTTGATGATGATGTGGTGATTGACTATAAAGTCTCTAACGGATTAGTAGATCAAATGAAATGTCACTGGCAAGAGATTATAACATCTACAACTCAAAATAAAAACTACACTATAAGATACACGATAAATGTGTCTGATAGGAATGGAATAGCGCTTTATGCTATACATTTAGCCGATGACGATTCTTTGTACACAAGCACTGGATATAAGCTGTCTGGTCAGTTTATAAATGAGTGGATAGATGCTGCGAAAAGAGAGGCAAATATCCAATAACTTTTTTCAAATAAATGATCTTGGGAAATTTATTACTGGATTTCGATAGATGTCATCCAATACGTATGATTCTGAGCTGCTGTATTTAGTGACTAATAAATTATTTGATACTGTTAAAAATAATGAGAGGAGGCTTGATGTATGCGGATAGTAATCAACTCAGGCGGCTTAAGTGGTATATCGATTTTCTCTATGACACAACACATAGATGAACTTATAAATCAAGCATCGTCTATGACAAGTGGTCTGAATATACTTAAACAAGGCATATATAATATGAATGGAGGCGTTGGCTGCCTTCAAAATGCATTAGATAATATCGGGTTCAGAATCACTCAGGCTGAAACACACAATTCAAACTTGTCACAAGTAAAGCAGAAAACAGAGGCTTTTATTACATTCACAAGAAATGTTGATAAGTCTGTTTCTGGAATGGTTTCAAGCAACAACGAAGAATTCTATAAGGTAAATTCATGGGCTAATCCGTCTATTTCAATAAATCCTGGCGGTGGCTTATTAGACCTTTTCGATGAGTGGATATCCAGAGGAAAGCAATGGATCGATGATAGAGATTCTTCCATGATACCATTTGGCACAGCTGGTTTAGCTGCCGCTGCTGGTTTCCTGAACAGTGCAGGCGGTGGAGCTGGCGGTGGTGGTGGCGGAGGATGGTCGTCCGATGCTGAAGAGTCTTCTGGTGTAACCATAACCGGTTCTGGTCCCTCTGGAAAGGTAGAAGATGGTAAAGCATCAGGTTCGCTATTATCTGGAAGCATAGAAGGCAATGGAGCTTTTGTTGGTTTTGATACATCTGGAAAACTCGAAGGTGAACTTGTAGGCGGTTCAGCAAAAGCCAGTGCGGGCGGAGAGTGGGATTTGAAAAAGAAAAATGCCTCTGTCTCAGCAGAAGCTAAAGCTGAAGGACACCTTGCGAAAGGATCAGCGTCTGGTAGCATCGGTTTACTCAATGGAAAAGTTGAAGGTTCTGTTGGAAATGTTGGAGCTAAAGGAGAAGTCGGCTTAAGCATTTTTGACAGTGGTAAGTTCAGTCCCTCGATTTACGCTGGTGCATCAGCAGAAGCAAGCGTCGCTAAAGGTAGTGCCGAAACAAGTTTTGGAACTGAAGAATATAATGCGTTCGTTGAAGCTAAGGGTTCAGTATTAACTGCCAAGGCACATGCTGAGGCAGGAGCTGGAAAAATTACATATACCGATTCAGCAGGTCGTACTCAAACATCATATGGTGCGAAAGCAGAAGCAGGAGCTGAGGCTTATCTTGCCGAAGGCACTGTATCCGGTGGTGTAACAATTTGCGGAATTAAATTTGATATTGGAGTGTCCGGAAAGGCCGGAGGAGCTGGTGCAAAAGCTGGCGCTCATGCGACAACTGATAATATTGGAGCGGAAGCTCATGTAGGTTTAGGTGTTGGCGTTGGTGTAAAATTCAATGTTGATTTCAGCGGATTTGAAAATCCACTTGATGACATCGGAGACACCCTTGAAGATATAGGCGATAGTATCGGAAGCACACTTGAAGACATAGGTGATTCTGATTGGATGCCTTGGAATTGGTTCTAAACCTATAATTGATACTAGACAGGAGGAAATTATGTATAAGAATATGTTACCCATAGGATCCGTTGTGTTATTGAAGGGCGGAAATAAGCGCGTGATGATAACAGGTAGAATCCTGACAAAAGCAGGAGAAGAAAAAATTTATGATTACTCTGCTTGCTACTATCCAGAAGGGATAGGTGCAACTGATGGTACATTTTTCTTTGATAGAGATGCTATTGCCAGATTATACTTTGTAGGGTTTCAGGATGAAGAAGAACTTAATCTTAAGAAAGAAATTCTTGACAAGCTTGGTAACCTTGAAGTAAGAGATGGTGAGATAGTTCCCATTAATTCAGCGGAGTAAGAAGATGATAATAAATATAAAGCAGAACACAAAAGAGTTATTTGAAGCGGTATTTACTATTGAGTCCGAGTCCGTAATAATAGGCGATATGAAAGTGGTTGGCAAACTTGGTCATATGGAAGGAACCTGGAGTATTAATTATGCTGGTTCTGTAATCAAAATGATGTACGGAAAAAAGAATTTGCCGAAAGGCGATAAACCATTTAGACCATATGATATATATGTGGATGATAGAGCAATGGGAACTGTATATCAAACAGATGTCAAGGAGGGTGGACTATTCTCAAAGTACTCTGTGCATAAGGTGTATTTTAATGGAGAATATTATACTTTGTACCCAATTTGTTTTGGCGATGAAGGCGCCAAAAGCCCATTATTCTATCAAGGCAAGCAAGTGGCAGAGATTCATAAGCCCAGCGAGGTATATAATGAGTTACATGAATACTGTGTTTATGTAACTGAGCATCAACATGATCTAGTAAGTGTATTGCTATGCTGTTATTCTTATGTAATGGGATTCTTCAAACCAGGTGAAAAGCCAACTATGAGCGTAAGAAAAATCAGTTTTACTGATACCAACAAGTATTTGCTTGCAAAATATAATCCTGAGTTCATGCTGAATTTTAGGAAATAGCTGTAGATATATGCGAGGTGATTAAAAATGAATCAAGAAAACTACATTGATGCCATGATCAATGCGGAAGCAGCGTTTTCAAACAAGAATTACGCTCTTGCATTAGAATGGTTTCGCAAAGCTCTTGAAGAAAGTCCTGATGACTTACAAGCATTGTCCAGAGCTGGAACAGTATGTGTTCCTTTGGACAAGTACGACGAATCGCTTGAATATTTTAAGAAAGCGATGGAACTGAATCCTGAAAACGGAGATAATGCCTTTAATCTGGGTAATGCATACTTCTTTCACGGCGATTATGGGAAGGCACTCGAATTGTATGCAGAAGCAGAAATGAAGGGATGTAGTGAAGAGGCAAAACCGCGCTTGTACTATCAGATGGCCTTATTGTGCAGTATAAGACATGATGTAAAAGCAGCACTCACAAACTTTCAGAAGTATGAGGATACTGATAAAAGCGGGATAGCTGCTATAAATCCGGATGTTATTTCAGAGAAGATTAAACTCTATATGATGGCAGAAGATTATGACAATGCTGCAAAATGCGCAGTACAGTGGGTCACTGTAGCACCAACTGAACTCAGAAGCTATATGGTCTATTTTAGTATCCTCATGGCGAAGCGTGATTACGATGCAGCTGAGAAAGTAATTAGTGATGCTGAAAAGTACGCCGAGCTTGATGATAACACCCGATTTACATTAAAGACTGAGAGAGTGAGCCTTTTGATTGCAAAATCCGATGCCGATTCTGCAATCGCTGCATCTCATTTGCAGAAAGCTTATGATTTAGTAAATTCCATTATCGAAAATGCTCCGATCCAGCAGAAGAATGAATTGACTCTCACTTTAGCAGAGATTTGCATGAAAATGGCTCGCTATCAAGAAGCGATAGATACTGCAAGTTCACTGCTTCCTACCGACGAGGTAAAGCAATTTGATATACAGCATAGTGAACCAGTATATGAAGGACTTGATGAAGCTGAGATTGAAGCAATGGTTGAAGAAGATATGCAGTCTATCGATGAAAAAATAGCTTCTGGTGAGATCGATGAAAATGCAGGCGAATATGCAGAAGTATACTACGATGAAGATGGTAATCCGGTTCGTGAGTATCCAGAAGGAATGTTTGATAATGCGACTGAACCTGTACAAACGGAAAGTCAATCTGCAGAACAGCCTTTACAAGGTGTAACGGAACCGCCTAAAGCCGACTATTATGACAGGTTGTATTTTATCCTTTTGTCGTGCTATGCTGCAATCGAGGATTATACAAATGCGCATAAATTTGGAGGCCTTCTGAAACACAGCGAGAATATTTACTATTCATATTTTGGCAGATATACTGAAGCCTTCTCTGTGAAGAAGCTTTCCGAGATTTCCACAGGCTTCACTAAAGAAAACGCTGAAAAAGCATATGCTGAGACAATCTCGTTCTTTAGAAGCAAAATGCTTCAGAACCCTAATAATAATTTTGCTGTGATCTTCCGTGCAAGAATGTACGCTGAAAGCGGAAAGTTTGTTAAGGCGGAGGAAATGGCTAATTTGCTTGCATTGGATGAGAAGGAAGCTGTATTGTCGTACATTGATGAATGCAGAAAGGAGTATCAGAGTATGTAGAATGAAATAACAATTCAGAGGAGGTGGTTATATGGATTGGCTGGGTGAAACGAATGACATAATTCTGGATGATGCGGCTTTTGATAAGGCGATTGCTGATTTCGCAGATCTCGCAGTGCAGCTTCAAAGCCTTCGTGATGATGTTGAGGGTCTGCTTGGAGAGCTAAAGAGCGGATTTGATACTCCTGCTGGAAGGAAGTTTATCAAGTCATGTGAAAGCAATCTTCTACTGCCGTTGGACAGACAGAAACTTGTCATTGATCACATCTCGTCAACGCTGAGTGAGGTGAAAGGGTCATATTCCACTGTATTCACGGAATACGAGAACCTTAACACAGCGATCCAATCATACCAAGCATAAGCCGGCATATCATGGCAATGCACATTTTATTAACCGAAAGGAGAAATTACTATGTCCACAATTCTTTCAAGTGCAATCGTAGACAGCGCTAAGGGCAGCGTTGATACATACATTGCCTCAATCGGTACCCTTAATGGTCAGCTGGAGGGTATCATCAACACTCTGACAGGCAGCAACTTCGTTGGCGATGCCTCTCTCGGTTACAAGGATTTCTACACTAATAAGGTCCTTCCCGCAATCACTGAGAACCTCACCGAGCAGAGCACCTCTCTTACCGCCAGCATCAAGTCTATGCTCGATAACATCCAGCAGCAGCTTCTCAATACCGTTGATCCTCAGCTTGGTGACAACAACAGAAACCAGGGCGGATCCGGCAACACCGCTACAGCGTAAATAGGAGGAAATAACAATGGCTGATATTGTTTTTAAGTCAACAGAAATGGCACAGGCTGCAGCAGATATCGATGATCTTGCAACACAGTACAAGGCAGCCGCAGATACATTTGAGAGTGATTTCATCGCAGCGATTACAAACTGGGAAGGCGCAAGCAAGGACAAGATGAGCGCTTTTATCTCTGGACCTGTCAAGGAGTATATGGCCACTACCGTTCCGAAACTCCTCAACTCTCTCGCAGAGCTGCTTAGAGCAAACGCAGAGCAGATGCAGAGTGCCGATCAGCAGATTGCTGATAATATTCCCACTTCACTTAGTTAAACAACATCCTTACCGATAAGCGAGGCAGATTATGGAAAAGAATAACATAGCTCTTTCAGATACAGAAAGAAACAAGGAATTATTTGAATATGAAATGACTGAGGTTATCCTGCAACTGAAGGGCGAATTTGCTAAGGTTAGCGGTAAGGATCTGAAGTTAGATGAAAATCAGTTTGAGACTCCCTCGATGGAGATTCGTTCTGATATTCCTTATGTGGATATTCAGCCGATTTCAATTGCATCAATAGAAGCGGATACAACTGTTTCTGGCGAGACTTTCACAATTCCGGAAGTAGTAGTTGAAAACAGTAAAATTGACTGTCCGACAGTTCCGGCTCCGGTGGTTGCTATGCCATCTAAAGTCAAGGTTGAACAACCGGTGCTGGACTGCAAGACAGTTGATAAGGTTAAGGCGTATTCTACTATAGAAGCAAATATCGATTTGCCTGTTATTTCAGCGGTCGTTCCGAATGTTTCTGTTAAGGAGATTTCAGAAATTATAGTTTCAGATATAGGAACTCAAAGTGCAAATGTCGCAATGAAGTTACCTCGAACTGAGACTGCTGCAAATATTGAAGTGATTAGGGTTGACATTCCAGATCTTGCTATTAATGTAAGCAAAATGAATAACAACACCGTTGCATCCGCCCCATCTATTGCTGTAGATGTGGACGTACCGGTGATTTCTGTGAATTATCCCCCGACATCAATCAAAGTTAAGCCTAATGATGTGAGTGATATAGTCGTACCCAAGATGGCTGAATTCACAGCACATGAAGTGTCTTTGGTGGGTGTGAATATTCAAACACCGAAGATACCGAAAATCAAAAAGTATAATGGTGAAACCATTATACTATCAAATCAAGAAACAGAGCCACTTGATCTTCCTAAAATCAAGACAGCAATGTTTTCTACAACCACTGTTGACCCAGCTACTTTAGAAGTAGATGTGGTTCAGGTTCCAGATATGTCTGCACTTCCTACTGAGGAAGTGAATATTAAGATTGAAAAACCAACAATTGATTATGAATATCCTACAGCAAAAGTTGCTGAGATTCCTCCGGTGTCTATAATAGCAACTGAGAATTTTGATGTTCCTGCTATTCCTGATTATAAATCTGTGATTCAGGAGCTTATAGATTCTGCTGTTTAATCTATATAATGAGTGATGAATAATGAATATTAAGAAAGCATTTATAGCTTTTATCGTGCCCATGATGCTGATAGGGCAGATGTCAATCGATGTTTCAGCTACAGCTGGAACAGAACCGCTTCAGACGTATTTCGCATCTGATGGTAAAACACTGAAGATCTTTACCAGTGAACCATTAGCCGATAATGCGAGCATTCTGATCGGTAATGAAACATTGGAAGCAAGCGTACAGAACTCAGGCGTACAAGTAAATACTATTTTCCTTATTGATAATTCGACTTCTATGCCGTATAGCCTTAGAAATGAGGTCAAAACAGCTATCGCAGACTATGTTTCTGTAATGCCAGAGACGGAGAGCGTAAAGGTCGCTATGTTTGATACTCAGACGACAATACTTGCTGATGAGTATTCAAATGACCGTGAATTTATCAACTACGAGTTATCTAAAGTCGACTTTAATGGTCAAGCCAGTTTAGTGTATGATGCTGTTATGAATGTTATTGACAGCAGTGATACCAATCAAGATATTTATTATCGAACTGTATTGATAACTGATGGTGTCGATTCTATAGAAGGAACGTCCTTTGATTATCTGAGAAGCGCTATCAGTGACAATGGCAGATACCACATCGATGTTGTTCAGGTAAGTGAAGGCTCTAAACAGGATGTAAATTTGACAGCCATATCTAATTTAGGATCTAATACTTATACGCTATTCAACAGCGGAGTGAAATTTGATACCTTGATTCCAGAGAATGTTTCTCTTATGAAGGTAAACCTTATAAATGAAGTGACTACCGGAGAACTTAAAGGTGTCACGATAAAAAATGGAGATAGCAATATTTCTCTCGGATCTATCATGTTTCCTCAGGTAGAAATCGCTCCTCCTGAAACAACTATGGTCGAGCAGACCGCTGTAACGACTACAGAAGCAGAAGAAACAACAGAAGCTACTACATCCGAATCAACGACTGAGGCAACGGCTAATGATAAAAAGGATTCAGGCAGCTCACCTCTGTTTATTCTGTTGATCGCAATAGGTGGCTATATTCTTGTTGGTGCAGCTGTAGCCGTTTTCTTTATATTAAGGAAGAAAAAATCCTTAAACTGTAATGTCTCTGTTCAGGTAAAAAAGGATGATGAGCGTGATAAAAACGGAATCGGCATGGATGTCTGGGCGTTCCCGATCACTTCAGAATTTAGAGTGGGCAGAACGTTAGAGCCGGTATCAAGTGATAAGACACCTCTTCCTAAAAACCATCGCGCTATATGCGAAAACGCAACAAACGAAGATATTAGCAGTATTGGCAGAAATGCATTTGCTCTGACTTATGACAGTAAAACCAATACAGTAACAATAAAAAATATTGCAAAGGGTGCAATGTTCTCTGTAGAAACAGCTGGTAAAAGGGTAGATGTCAAGAGTGGTCAGTCGGCTGTTGTGATGAATGGCAGTAAAATACTTTTGGGAAATTATACAACAGTTATTATACACAACATTACAGTAAATAATAGTTAAGCAAAGTTTGGGGGATAATATGGAAAGTAACAAACTGCTTATTGGTGTTCAGTTTAATGATGAACAAGGTGCAAGCATTGTTATGGAACTGATCGTGTTAAGAGATATTACCTTGAAGCAGCTTCTTGATGGTATAAAATACGGTCTTGTCAAAAAAGAAAATGGCGATGTATACCGAATTTGTGGAAACATATATGTCAACTGCATGAAAGCAGTTGATCCTGATGGCAGATTCCGCAAATTGACCTTGACTTCATACAACAATGCACTTGAGTTTGAAAAGGATGGCAAAGGTCGAATTATACTGAATTTTAATGATTTAAATAAAAAACTGTATGAGATAGGCTTTATTACATCCACCAGAATCGTCT
The DNA here is from genome assembly GCA_002348905.1 of Ruminococcus flavefaciens. GTDB lineage: Bacteria > Bacillota > Clostridia > Oscillospirales > Ruminococcaceae > Ruminococcus > Ruminococcus flavefaciens_O. Next base: position 14,475 of record DEBW01000151.1, read on the forward strand.
TTGACTGCACAGAAAAATACGAAACCTATGAGGTGAATACAACTAATATCATTCCGGCATTCAATCCCAACAATCGTGCGAATACTGCTGTGATATTTCCAGAGTACAATATAAGCACAAGGCAGATGTATCAATTTGATGATACGCCAGTTGAAATCATTCCGCCCGGGGATCCACCTCAGAAACAGAATCAAAATCTTTTCTTCACTATGCTGCCCACTGTAATGATGCTTTCGTCTACTATCCTTGTAAGAGGATTGGTAATGAATAGTGGCGGCGGTATGGGCATGGTCGCACTTAGTGCTACGATGGGTGTAGTAACTCTTACAACATCAGTAATAAATTATGTAAGACAGTGGCAGACATATAAGAAAAGTTTGAAGGACTGGCGTGAGCACTATCAATCATATATTGGTAAAACAATTTCAGAAATACAGCAGCGCAAAGGACTCGATGTGAAAAAATTGAGCGAACTGTATCCGGATGTAAATGATATTCTTGACAGTAATAATGTCAATCAAAGCGTTTACAGCATGTCAGCGCATATTTTCAGCAGAGCCCTTGCAGACAGGGACTTCTTATCGATTAGACTTGGAGTCTCAAATGATGTCAAGAATATGTTTGAGATCAAGGGGGCTGGAAAAGATGTTGTATTCTCGGCAGCCAATTTTGAATATGCAAATGATGGAGTGAAACTCTTCATACCAACTGATAAGGAGTATAAGTATACAGAGGATCAGACTTACTATCTGAGTAATCTTCCAAAGTTTATTGCTGATAAATATGAACATATGACAAATGCTCCTCTGCTTTTCTCTTTGAAGAATTGTGGAGCTTTAGGTGTAGTATCACAAAATGTCAATGCATCTAATTTTATGATCGAGCGCATGATATTTGATCTGTGCTTTTATCAGTCACCAGATGACCTTCAGTTTGTGATCCTTTTTCCGAGAACTGATGATCCCAATAAGATTGAAAAGAACATCAGCATTTATAAGTTTCTGCCCCATTTCAGGGAGTTATTCGCTGACCGTTCTCAGTTTGTGTTCGATTCTGAGGGGGCAAATTCTATATTCAGTATTATGCTGAATATTATGGGAGAACGAGCAAGCAGTAATTCCAGTTCAGGAAATAGTAGAATGCCACATATTGTGTTTATAGTTTATGATGAGTATGACTTGAAGGAGCACGCATTTGCGCAGTATTTACCAGAAGTTCCAGAGGATGGAAAGCCGCATGAAAATTCTCTTGGTCTAACGTTTATATTCCCGAAGCTCTACAAAGAACATCTGCCAAAATATTGTGATTATGTAATTACGATACAAGAAAAGTATGCGGAGCTTGTACCTCATGAAAACGAAAAATTAAAGCAGCGTTTTGCATTTTCTGTTGTCGAAAATTGGGGAAGGCATCTATACAATTCATATAAGATCTTGTCTGCACTGAGCTATGCAAAAATATCAGCCAACGGAAAGGTGCCGTCTACTGTAAGTCTGTTTGAGCTTTATGGATTATCTAAGGAACATCTTGATATTGGTGAGTTCTGGGAAGGAAAAGACGGAAAAAGAAAATACGATGTGCAGTCATCAATCGGAGTACCGATTGGAAAAACCGACAGTGGTGTTACCATTCTCGATCTGCACGAAAAGTATGATGGACCACATATGCTCGTAGCCGGTACAACCGGTTCTGGTAAATCAGAGACGATCATTTCCTACTTATTAGGATTATGCTTATGTTTCCGCCCAGACGAAGTAAATCTTATGCTCGTTGACATGAAGGGCGGTGGTTTCATCAAGCGTATTGGTACACTTCCTCATGTTGTGGGCTCTGTTACTGATGTTGATGGTGATGAGAACGGCACAGGTGCGGAGTATATGCTCAAACGGTTTCTTGATGCACTTAGTTCTGAGATTCGCAGGAGAAAAATCTTGTTTAACTCTATGCACGTTGACAGCATCAATGGATACATCAAGGCTTGCCGAGATATCGAAGGGCACATCAAGAGTATAAATAATCGTCTGCGTGGTGAAAACAAGGAAGAAATGTCAGAGAAGGAAATGCAGGGTATTCGTAATCAGGCAAAGAATGATTCTCTGGCACACCTGATTCTTGTGGTTGATGAGTTTACTGAACTTAAACGATTTTCAACAGAGAATAACGATGTTGATTTCATAGGTGAGATTACAACAATTGCCCGTGTCGGAAGAAGTCTTGGGTTCCATATTATTCTGATTTCTCAGAATATTGAAGGAGCTATAACTGATGATATCCGTGTAAACTCAAAGTCGAGACTATGTCTAAAGGTCGCAACCCGACAGGCATCAAAAGAAATGATTGGAAATGACCTTGCTGCAAGCCCTACTATGCCGGGAAATGGACGTGGTTATTTGTTAGTAGGAACTGGCTCAAAGTTTGAATATTTTCAGTCAGCGTATTCAGGTGCAACTGTTGAAGACAACATGGAAACACCAATTGAGATTGTTGAAGCAAGCAAGACAGGAGCTTATACGATTTTTTATCAGTCTGAAAAGGACAATAAGGAATACATCCAGAAAAAGAAGGAACTGGAGAAACTCGGCAAACTTGAAACGCAGCTTAACGCAATCGTAGGCGCAATTAAAACCTATTATGATGCACATAGCGGTGAACATCCAGCACCTCATATTGTGTTCCAGAAACCGCTGCCGAGCAGAATGGTGCTGAAAAATGGAGTTATTTATGAATACCAGGATGGCAAGTTTGAGCCTGTAAGGGAGGTCTGATAGATTATGAAAGCACTTGAAATGGGAATCTATGACGACCTTGATACACAGACACAGCCTATATTAAATGTAGATATTTTTGCAAGCAATGTAATCATTTTCGGTGGACATATGAGTGGTAAAACCACATTTCTGAAAACATTACTGGTGAGAATGCATCAAAATTTACAGGCTGGTGATGCAGAAGAGACGTATGTGGTTGATTTTGGCGGTAATCTTGGAGAATATGGGAAATTATCACTTGTTGCAGCTTGCTTTGATAATTCTAATGAGGAAAATATCAGGAGAATTTTCAAAACAGTAGAAAGCAGACTCGAATCAAATATCAAAAAGCTAAAATCCACACAGTTTCTGGAGACTTATCACGAATCCTTGGAGAAGAAACCATTACATATTACGCTTGTAATAGACAATATTAATTCTTTTTTATCCGATGAAAGATACGCTTCATATCAAGATACTCTACTAAAGTTCTGCCGTGATGGTCTGTCTAAGGGATTGAGCGTGGTGTTTACAGCAAATGACACCAGCAATGGGCTTAGTAAGTTTTTAGCCAGCTTTGGACGCAAGTTCGCATTTGACGTTCCACCCGAAGTTTATCTCGATGTGTTTGGAATGAAAATCAACGAGCCTATGAAAAATGCAGGCCGAGGTGTTACTGTTGTTGATGGAAAACCGAGAGAATTTCAGGCATTTCTTCCGTTTGAAAATGAAAAAGCAGAATTCACAGAATTTGTTGATTCGTTGAGTGGATTATCGTATGTTGCTCCGGTGTTGCAAGGCTTTGGCGAGGAGCTGACAACAGATAATTTTGCAGAATTTTCAGCAAGCGGAATAACAATTGAAGAAGCAGAGCAGGCACAAGATGTTATTGCTGTCGGTCTCGACTACTATGAACATCTTCCCATTCTGGTAAATCTAAAAGATATGCGCTCCATCGGTATCTATGGTAAAAAGAAATTTGGAAAGACCAACCTTTTAAGGATTATCATCAATTCAATCAAATCGAAACATCCAGATTACCTTATAATTCTAGTAGATGATGGACGTAAGCAACTGGAAGAGTTCCATGATCCAGAGAATCCAAAGTCTATTTATCTCGATAAGATCGAGTTATTAACAGAATTTCTGGATAAGTATGGTTATTACGGCAAACCCGGAAATAGAGCATTTCAGGAACAGGAAACCCCAATCACAGTATTTGTACTACAGAATAAGATGCTCTTCCAAAGTTCCGGAAAGAACTTGCTTAGTGCGTTTTCAAAAATGACAGCAAGTGCTGAAGAAAAAGGATACTATTTCATTTACTCCGATATCAGAAAAATAGGCAACAGTGATAGAGAGGCAGAGGGATACTTAAATAACAGTTTTTCTGCTGCGTTTCTACTCGATAACATTGCCGAGTTTATTTCTGATAAAGGCAGCAGATCGGTTTTTGGAGAAATGGACGCAAAGGAATTGAAAACCGAGTACGCAAGATGTGAACTTGGAGACGGATATTTTTACGACATAGATAGTGACGAATTAAAAAAGATGAGGTTTTTGAAGTCTTAGAAAGAGGTGTTAAGTATGGCTGAAAATACTGAGAACTTTGTCCTTGATACAAAGGCATTTGATGCGTTTATCGCAGAAAGTCCGAATCTCGTTCAGAGATATGATACGATCAACACAACATATGATGATATTGTTAAAACCTTGCTGAATGATTGGGTTGGTGAAGGTGCAGACGCTTTCAGAATTGATGCCAAAAAAGTGAAAGCGAATATTGCAGGTATCTATGATATTCTCAAGATAATGTGTGATACACTCACTGACTGTCGCCAGATCTTTGAGGAATGCGATAAGTCACTTGGAGATTATAATAGAAATCCAGGCGGCGGTGAATAATCGGAGGAACGCATATGGATGATTTAGTATTCAAAAACATTCCTGTTGAGGGCTTTGATCCACAGAGTGGGTTTTCTGACAGAGTATCAAACCCAACACCTTCGAGAAGCAGTGTAGTTGCTGGAGTTCCAGAGGATGAAATATCTGTACCTGTCTCTGACAGTCGGCTTTCAAATCCTTCTGTTAGATCAGGAAATAACGACATGAGTTTTTCAGAAGATGCATCAAGATTATCGAATCCTACTCCTTCACGTAAACCAACTTCTAAAATTGATATTGACGAACAAGTACCTGAAGCAGATACGATCAACGTAACAGATCCCTTTTCAAGAGCTTCTAATCCAACACCAACTCGTAGAGGTTCCAGATCTATATCACCTGTTGCTGCGGATTTTTCGGGAACTGGATTTGTACCTGATGTTTCTGCGAATGATGATCCTTATTCAAGGGCTTCAAATCCTACTCCCACAAGGAGAAGAGGGAATAGTGCAGCTGTCTCATCGACTGATGCTCCTGTGTTTGGCACTGTGGCGGGAGTTGATCTGAGCCGTGCATCAAATCCTACACCACGCAGAAGAGCTACAATGGACAATTCGGATCAATCTAACACGGAGTCAATGAGCTTTGTTGCAGATGAACCGTTTTCAAGGGCATCTAATCCTACACCTACAAGAAGAGGAAGTACTGCTGTAGTGATGCCGCAAGAATTCACTTCATCCGATGAAAACGCTTCACTTTCTTTTGCAAGTGTTACTGACCCGTATGGTGCTGGACGCACAGAAGACAGCAGAGCTTCAAATCCAACTCCAACAAAAAGGCTATTTGGTTCTGATAGTGCGCCGACAGATGATGAATATGATGATAGCAGCAGATTATCTAATATTTCACCATCTTCCCGTAAGTGAGGAGTTTGATATGAGTGTACTTTGTTCGGGATATTCAAGACAATGCGCTAATCAAATTCATGTTAACCAAGATAAGTTTGGTGGCTTAAGAGCATACGATTCTAATCACAGTGAGATCACACTCGCTGTTGTAGCGGATGGTGTTTCTCTTGGTTACCAAGGAAAATATGCAAGCTATAATACTGTCTTATGGTTGCTTGAATGGGCTTCTCAGTACATTCCAACACATGATTTTGATATACAGACCATAGCAAGAGAAATTCAAATACAAATGATAAAGTATAATCATCAGCTAAATGATTATTCAGATCTTCATTCAGATAAGGATACTTGCTGCACAGTTTGTGGTGTTGTAACCGATGGAAAACAGCTTTTGATTTTCAACGCCGGAGATAGTCGTCTATATGAGCTATCAGTGAATGGACAAATTCGTTGTATGACTCAGGATGACAAAGCCGAGGACGGATATAGCATCGCAATGCATATTGGCGGAAAAAATGATGAAGAAATAAAACTGTCATTTTCAGCTGACGAGTATCATGCTGATAGCAGATATATCCTGTGTTCTGATGGATTCTACAAGAGATGTAATTTTGCAGAGTTATCTCAGCCATTATTCAGTTGCAGAAGTCGTGCGGAAATCATCAGTACGATTGAAGAATTGACCGAAAATCTTGTACAAGCAGGGGAAACTGATGATATCACTGCATTAGTCTTAGCGAGAAGTGGATAAGATGGATTATAAGAAAAGTAATATAAATGGTGTCATTTACGATACTATTGAAGAATACACAATAAACAAGTTCATTGCAGTTGGTGGTGAAAGTATTGTTTTTAAGGGTGAGAAGAAATCTGTAGGGCGAACCTACGCTTTAAAGTTCAGGGATATGGACAGATGGGGAGATTTCTTCAATTATGAACTGAAAACACTTAGCCGTCTTGAGCAATGTAGCACAAGTAAGCTGGCGGGTGTGATTCCGATCATACCTGGTCAGCTTTTACAGGAATTATACAGAATGATTCCTGAAAATAAGAAAAAACAGTGTGAGGCATTGATTTCGCCATATGCTCACTATTTTTGCATTGTTGAGGATTACATCGCAGGATGTGACTTGAACGAATATTGCAATGGAGATGAATCAAAAGGAATACAAGGACATACCCCCTCTTTGAATGCATCTTATGAGCAGGTAGTTGGTTTCCAAAGAAAACTTCTTCAGTGGACAATGCAGTTTTGTGAGATCATGTCTCATGTGACGGAAGACCATCGTTTCCTGCATCTCGATATAAAGCCGGAAAATATCATGATATCGAATGAGACAGAGTCTATAACTGTAATTGACTTTGGTAAATCAATGGAAATGCAAGGAAGATCGTCAACTGTTTCCCTGCACAAGGAATTCCGTGATAATGTCGGTGTATATGGTACAAATGGATTTGCAGCACCAGAGTGCTGTGATTCAGTTGCCATGCGGAATTCGCTGAACCTTCCGTCAACAGGTATTGTAGATGTCCGCAGTGATATTTTCTCTTTTGGTGCAACATTGTGGGACTGTATCAATCCACAGCCAAATATTCATATTAAGCCAACTGAGGCAGGTTACTTCAGACGTGATCTGTTTAATACACCGCAAGGCTACATTCCGGAATTTGAGGAGTTAATCGTAAAATGCACAGAAAAGGATCCTGACAAACGGTATCAGTCATTTGATGAACTAAAAGCCGCAGCGATCCACGCAGAAGAAAAACTTCTCGAACGTGATAAGCCTCGGAAGACTCTACTTGTGTTCAGCATTATTGCCGGACTGATGGTATTTCTTTTGATTTTTTCATTAGGAATCAACCATAGAAGAAGTAATCTAACCTTTGAGATTGCTAAGAACAATTTCATGCTCATGGCAGAAGAGTACACTGAACATAATCTTGCCGATTACAAGGAGACGGCGATTGCTTTGATCGAAGCGAATCCAGATGCAAAACAATCTTACATCGATATACTGGAAGTGTCCTATAAGGATGACAATAGTATCAGTAAAACTGAGCTTGAAGATGTATTATTAAAGTGTCTCGATTATACAAGTGACAATGATATCATGGTTATGTATGTGAACACAATCATGCAGCACATCAACGATATAAACGCAAAAACTGTTTCAGAATCGCTTTCAATCAGGAAATCTTTAGATGATGTTGAATGTGACGGAATGAACATTGCTAACGCAATCGCTAATTACAGCAGTAATCCTGTTGCTTCCTATAGTACCTTGGAGCGATATAAAGATTCAGCAGAATATTTTAATGCACTTCTTTATCTCAATAAAATGCTTATGAATGACTCTAATATCAAAAAGAAGATAGCAGAGGCAAAGGGTATTGAGGTTGGGGAATTGAAGAGTCCATTAGCGTGAGTAAGGAGGAATCTTAGTTGGATAAATTTATACTGAATAACGATACATGGCTGAGATATCTTCCTATTATAATGTATGGACTGGTCATCATTATAATAGCACTTTCAATTGCGATAGCATTTTTGATTTACAGAAGATATAAAAATCAGAATCTTAAATCGAGAAAACGACGTTCTCCTTTTGCAATGTCATATGCAGATTGTTTTGTACCAAATGCTTCAAGCTCTGCCCCTCTGAAGCGAAATATAGCACCTGAACCTGAAACGCATTTTGCTCATGTTCAGCAGCCTGCGACGCCTATACCAGACAGACCTGTTCAAGAACAAGAGTCTGGTGTAATTGAATTCTATTTTCAGTATGAGGATGAATACAAAATATGAGAAGAAAGATATTAGTCTTAAACAATATTTCAGGAGTGTTTTTCTTCTTATCTTCCGTAAGCCTTCTTGGAGTTCCATTTCTTGATCAAAGCAATGGATTACCTGTGATTGCATACCTTTTGGCAGGATTATTTTGGATCGGACTGTTGACTGGAATAGGGGTACAGTTAGTGATATCTGGTATGATGAAAAAAATGAAGGATAAGAAGAAAAGACCATATAAGCAGAGAAAAATGTTGATTCCTATTGCTTTCTTCGTTCTGCTTTTTATCCTGATAATGTGCTTCTGGAAAACCAGCGTAGTGCTAATATCAATAGATATAGCGCTGCTGCTATTTTCAATAGAGATATATTTTTACTTGAAACGGAGGTATAGTGTATGAAAAATAGGGTGTTGAGTATCATTCTTTCTTTCGGCATTATATTAAGTAACTTCTCAAGTAGCTTTGCTGTAATTGCTGAGGACGGGACTGGAACAACAGAGCCTGAAGCAACGGTGGCTACAGAGACAAATACTGAACCAACCACGGAAGAACAGAGTGAAACGGAGGATACTTCTTCGCCGACTGAGGAGAACTCTGTTGCTAATCCGGTAGATTCACAGGATGATGAACCCACGAATGAAGAAACTGTTGAGGTTAAGATCGTTCTTAATAAGGATTCTATCTACTACGGTCAGGAGTTACCATTTGATGAGACTGGTATCGTGGACGAGGATTTCTATAAGTTTGTAGATGCAACTGATGAACAGAAACAGATCGAGTCTGATATATTGAAAAATGCGGTATCCCTTAAGGCGGATTTAGTTGAAGGACAGGTTGCATCAAATAACGATGCGAAGTATGGAATTACTGTCATAACAGATAGCGATAATCTTATAGATGGCAATACCACATATACTGTTGCAACTGATACACTTGATTTTTCCATTTACGGCAATTATTCTCCTAATAAATTTGCCAATATACAGGTTGGAGAAAATAACATAACCTATCTTACTGTAGCGGATAATTACTTTATTAGCAAAAGCGATGATCCAACAACGTTTTCGTCTAACAGGATTCCATTGGCAGAAATACTGAATAATGATAACAAGTATTATATCAGAAATATGAAAGAAGATAGTGAGAATTACATGGCTATATCCTGTGCTATTGATGCGGATACAGCTCCTGGGATAGTTATGCCTGAGTATGTAACTGTGTCAGGAATCGATCTATCAAATACTGCTGCAACAAATAAAGATGTAACAATAAGTTTCAAAACATATGCGTGGTCTGACAGCGTGAAAGTTACTTTAAAGAATGATGGTAAGACTTGTGTTACAGATAAAGTAATAGCACCTTCAGGAAATAAAAGTGATGATGGAAAAAATGAGTTCGTATTTGAGTACACATTTTTAGCTGCTGAGGAGAGTGCTTATCATATCAAGGACTTATTTGTATCAATAAGTGCGAACGGAATTAAATCTGAACGCAGTATCCTTCCTATGTACGATAATAATCTTCCGTCTAATCAAAGTGAGGAACTATGTGTTGATACTATAGCTCCTTACATACTAAAAATGCATGAGTGGCCTAGCCAACATGGTCAGGTTTTTCAGCTTAAGGCAGGAGATAAGAACACAAAGCTTGTGACAGTAGATTATAGTTATGATAACAGCAAATGGCAGCCAACTGAAGTTACTAGCAATAATTATAATGGAAAGGTTTATAATGGCGAAGTATGGTTCAATATAACTGTACCTGTTCAGAGCCTGAATTCTAGCGTTTTGTATGTCAGAGCTGTCGACGAGGCAGGAAATGTAGACATTATAAAACGAACCAAAGAAGGTGTATGGGTAGTTGACTCTGTAATCACAGATAGTGATATTAATAAAGCACTATCTCAAGTGACAGGAATAGAACTGTATTATTCTACACCAACATCTTCCGGAGAATTCGATGATTCCGCAAACCCAATCAAAATTAGTGGCTCCTCAGTTTTCCACTCTAATCAGTTTGCTAACGCAATAAATAAGCCCTTACAACTTAGAATATTCACGGATGAATCTAATGTAGTTTATATTAACAATAGCATATTGTCAAAACATTTTACTACTATAACAAATGAAGATGGTAGTTCTAATAAAGTATTCGACTATTTTTATTATAATATGTCAATCGGATATGATGGTGATATTGAAATATCTCTAAATGATAAAAGAGTGAATATTCCATTTAATTCATCAGTAATATCTGATTATTTAGGCTTTGAGGTGCTAAGTAACCATGTCACAATAGAAGATGATAAGGCAACTGTACAAGTATATAATCCTGAATTCGCTTCAAAATTTGTTGCTGCCACAGCAAATAAGTGGTATGGTATCAATGAAAAAGACGGCACTTTTAACATTCATATTGATGACAACGCTGACGGGAGTGGAATCCAGTCGATACAAATTAATGACGATGGAACTTCTATCAATGCGGCTGAAGAGTATCCGATTACCTTTACTCCCGATAAAGGTGAGGCATCAAATATAACCAGCACACTTATAACACAGAAATTCAATTCTGGGACAGAAAAAGTAACCAAGGTTGATGTTAGCATTCCTCTTGAAGTCTTCTCTGACGGAGATCATGTCTTAAAAATTACTGTTGTAGATAATGCGGGGAATACCCAGACAGGATTTACTTCAATTTCTAACAATGATACGCAGCCTGATAATAGTACACTGGAATTTAGTACTGATTTCAATGCTCCTAAAGGAAGCATTGACTTACTAACCCCCTCTATTCCGATAGACGGTAATGATTGGTTTGACAAAGTAACACCTATCAAATTTACATTTTCTATTAACGATGGTACAAATGGATATCCATACAAAGTCAAATGGAAATCAAATCCTGATGCAGATTGGAAGGGTGCAATAGAATTTCAATTTGAGGAGGGGGGCACTGCAAGAAAGACCATAGTAACAGACGAGTTAGCAACAGATGAAAAGTATGCTGAAAATCATTCAAATACTGTAAGTGCAATTTTTTACGACGAAGCTGGAAATCCCAGTGATGATAGTTCTGTAAATACAAAAACAATCTATAAAGATGTGTCTAATCCAGAAATTGATCATGTAAAAGTGTGTCACGAACCAGAGTCAGCTCCTAAAAAAATAATAAGGGTACTTTCATTTGGCCTGTTTTATAATGACGATATAAGCATCACTGTAGAAGCACATGATGCTGAGCATGATAGCCAGTTGAAGCATGATAGCAAGCTGAATGTTTCTTCTCTACAGATTTCTCTTGATGGCGGAAAGAATTACTCATCAGATTATGTAAAATCAGACGATTCTCACGATGACAGAAAAGATTTTCATTATACTATTCATGGATTGGACGAAGTTCAGTCAGGTATCTTGATGTTTAAAATAACAGACCGATTTGGACACGAAAGCTTCAAAGTTGAGCGCATTGAGTCCGATACGGATAGTGGTGAGCCAAGTACTTTGACAGATGATAATGGGAAAAACTATATCGTTGAAAAAATAGCCCCGAATGTAAATGTCTCATTACCTGATAGTGATGGTTCAGAACGTAATGATGGTACTGTGTGGTATAATTCCGATAAGGACATAACAATCAATGTACAGGATAAAGATTCTGGTATCAACAATGTGGTCATAAATGTAAATGGTGTAGAGATTAACAATAAGTTGGTTTCAGAGGATAATTCTACTACCTTTGTAAAGGGCATCGATACCGCTTTACATGAGTACCATTTAAGCACTGATGAAATAACTGAGTATCTGAGAAGTTCTCAGCAGGAACCAGCCGATGGCCATTACGTGGTTAAGGTTATAGTTGAGGATAATGCATTCAACAAGGGCGAGGATCAAAAAGACTATTATATTGATAAAGAATCTCCTATTGTCGGAAAAATTGAATTTTCTATTCCTTCCGCCGATGATTTGAGCGAGGGTGATGTTACTGACGCAGAACAGTATATTGAAAAACTTCAGTATGGTTATTATTTCAAGACCGAGCTTATTGCAACTGTAAACATTACTGACAAGGCACCATCGTCTGAACTGAATGAAATCGAGTATGTGCTTGTGGATTACAATAATGGAGTTAAGGGCGAGGAACATTCTGGTAAAGCAGCTATAACCAGTGATCCGCATCCAGGAAATGGCTCAGTTGATAGCATAGGTACAGCTTCGTTTACGATTCCTGCAAATTTCAAAGGACAGATTCTGGTTACAGCTTATGACTACGTAGGCAATGAGTCTGTGGAAAGAACACCAGATTTGTTTGTCGTTGACACTCCAGAGAAGCATGAGTCCAAGGAGCATATCACGATCACTGGTCTTGGAACATCAAGTTACACTGATTCTGAGGGACATCCTTTGTTTGATACCAATGTTAATCTGATGGTAACAATTACCGACACCATGTCCGGCATTAGAGATTTCAGTTATTCAATCACTTCAGAACAAAATACTATAGATGTAAAAACTATCGAATTTAAGAATGATAAGAACACTTATTCTGTAGGACAAGTTTTAGAGGATGATTGGACAATCACTGCTATGGATGAAAACCTCGTAACTGAGGTTACACGAAATTACACATTCTCAGCAGATGATAATAATATCCAGCTTACCTTTGCAATGACGGACAGAGCGAATAACACATCCGACAGAACCTCTGATATATTCTCAATAGACCAAACAGCACCTGTCATCAATGTTGCTTTTGATACACCTGCTGGTAATAATGATTACTATCGTGAGAACAGAACTGCAACGATTACGGTAATTGAAAGAAACTTCGATGCATCACTTATCAGTGCTGCAATCACCAATGAAATCGGCGGTACTCCTGTTCTAAGTTTTGCAAGCAATTCAAATACTGAACACGTTGCAACTCTTACATTCGGTGAAGGTGATTACACATTTGGTATCGAAGGCTCTGACAGAGCAAATCATGTAGCGACTGTAAACTATTCAGGTGGTAATGAAAGAAGTTTCCATGTTGATATGACAAGCCCCACAGAAATTGACAACTTCGATCAGTTCATCAATGAACTTAATAATAGTTTCAATTCTAACAAAGAAATGACATTCACAATTACCGAGCATAATTTTGTTCCGGGACAAGTGAATATCAGGATTTATCGTACAGCTCCTGGAAATGAGCTGACAACGGAGATTCGTGAAGATTGTACATCGGAATATGTTTCGGCAGACAAGTGGATAAGTACTGGTGATACTCATTCGATAAGTTTCAAATTTACAGAGGACTATGTATATCAGGTGACGATCAGTGCTACAGATGCAGCTGGCAGAACATTAGCCGAGAAAGCATCGCCGGTATTTGAAATCGACAAAACTGCACCTGTGCTGAAAACACCGACCAATCTTGATGTGCTTATTTTCACAGACAAGAATACTGAGACTTCAGCTACTCCTCTTGAATTCTTCGATGCTAACATCGCAAGCATTCATTATTCTGTTGTTTCCTATCAGATGAAACTTAATGAGGATAATATCGGATATGATATGAATGTGGATTCAGAGGACTTCGATGTGAAATCCGATGAAGTGGTAATCAGCAATGAGTTCTTTAATCAAGATGGTATCTATGAAGTTAAGTCAGTAGCATATGATGTTGCAGGAAACGAAAGCAATGAAACAACTCACACCTTTGTAATTCAGCGTGATACTGATTTCCTTGTATATATCCCAAATAGCATTAAGGCCAGTCAGACAGGACTTTACAAGTTCAATGAAAAGGGTATTCGTTCTGCTGACTTCGAGGATATTGAAATCATTACCTACATCACTCAAGATAAGGAATTTGAGGTTCAGGTTGATGGTAATGTTGTAGAATCTGGCGATTTAGATGTCACCAAGGATGACAGAAGAATCAATCAGGTTGATATGTACGATGTTACTTTGAAAAACAGCTATATTTCCCAGAACTATAATGCCGATACGATTGATACTGATCTTACACTTAATGCTGTTGCAACCAACGGCGATACAGAGCAGGTTATTACTCTTGGTCATATCTATATCGACAATGTTAAGCCAGTTGGCGAATATGAATCTGCACTTCAGAATTTAGGAACATTTGACGGATTCTATGGTATGGAAAGTAGAACAGTTCTTATCGAGGGCGTATCGCCTGATATTGATGTAGATCGCTGTGAAATTCAGCTGAATGACGCAACTCTCAAGAATGAAGACGGTGGTTTTGTCTATGATGAAAGCGCTCATACAATCAGCTTCACAATTGGAAAGGGTTACACGGATATAAAGCCAACGCTCGTTGATAAGGCAGGCAATATCAATAACCTAGCAATGGTAAAGAATGTATACGTGGGCGGCGTATTTGCAAGATGGTGGTACCTGTTTGTTCTTGGTGGACTGGCAATCCTTGCGATTCCCACAGGTATTATTATTGCAATTATTCGTAAGAAAAGAAGACCTGTTTCATTCTAAAAATCCTTAATAAAATGCACCCTTCTGATGTGATTCGGAAGGGTGCAATGTATAAATATCAAAATAACACAAATGGAGGACGGAAATGTATAAGCCAAAGCCGATTGATACTACTGATATAGTGCTAACAGATGACCTTCTTGCGTTAATAGAACAAATAGCCGCCAATGTTCATGATGTATGGGCTAAGGGGCGAATGGATGAAGGCTGGGTGTATGGTGAAGTAAAAGATGCTGAAAAGAAAGTATCGCCATGTCTTATCTCTTATGATGAACTTCCAGAATCAGAAAAGGAATATGACCGTAATACTGCAATTGAAACCTTAAAACTAATTACAAAGCTCGGTTATGAGATAAGCAAAAAAGCATAATGTAACTATTATAAAGGATGGGGAATGATTATGAGAAAGCGACAAATGAGTATCGTTGCAGCATTAGCTGTTATATCAACAAGTATGATACCATTTTCTACCGCACCGACAGCGAGGGCAATTTCCAAATGGGAAATGGAAAGTGGATATACTGAGTATAGGCATAGTGTCTCTGGTGATTACGGCTTAACGTACTACATATACCCTGATCATGCGGCTTTGGTAGAGGTTGATTGGGACTGGTCTGGGGTTATTCTTCCTGAAACGGTAGAAGGTGTGCCGCTGACCACAATAGCTGACGGTGCTTTTTATGGCGAAAGCACATTATATATCAGTATCCCTTCTACTGTGACAGATCTCGGTACTTCTCTTGGAGAACTTGAACGTCCATTTACTCTTGTGATAGACCCAGCAAACGAAAGCTATGTCAATGTGGATGATGTTATATACACATCTGATATGACCGAGCTTGTCAGGTGCTGTCCAGGATATAAGCAGGAAGAAATGAATATACCTGACACAGTTAAGAAAATAGATGAGCAGGCATTCTACAAGTGCGAGAACATCAAAACAATAAATATTCCTGCATCTGTTGAAGAAGTTGGCTTGTGGTCATTTGGCGACTGTTCATCGCTCGAAGCTATAAATGTTGATTTTAATAATGAACGTTTTAGTAGTATTGACGGAGTATTATTTAATGAGAATCAGAGTATGCTTTATCAGTATCCGCCAAACAAGAGCAACACAAGTTACACGATACCGAACAGCGTGGACTGGATGATGAGACAAGCATTTCAGAATTGTGATAATCTGGAAAGCGTTAAACTACCAAAGTATTTCCGTGAAATCAGTTACCGATGTTTCGCAGAATGTGACAAACTCAACAACATCGTGATACCGGAATGGGTAGAAGAGATAGACAGTTCAGCATTTCAGAACTGTTCCAGTTTGACTGATATTACTTTCTCAGAGAACACCAAAAAGTATGGCAGCGAGGTGTTTGACGGAACTCCTTGGTATGATAATCAGCCAGAAGGAGCCATATATACAGGTGCGGTTCTTTACAAAATCAAGGGTAATTTACCTCCGAACACAGAGTTTGTTGTGAAAGAAGGAACAAAGGGTATCGCAGAGTACGCATTCTGCACTGAAGGATTGAATAGCTATGGCTTCTACACATCAGGCGATAGTAATCTTGTCAAAGTCGTACTTCCTGATGGGATAGAGTATATTGGTCAGTGTGCATTCCACAATTGCATAAATCTGACTGAGATCAATTTCCCTGAGAGCTTGTACCAGATAAGCAACAGTGTTTTTGCAGGCTGTGAAAAGCTAAACAATGTAGCTTTGCCTGAAAGTCTTGCAATTATTGATTCCACACTCTTTAGCGGCTGTTCTTCAATAGAAGAGATAACAGTTCCTGAGTATGCTGAAAGAATAGAGTGGGGAGCTTTCGAGGGCTGCGAATCCTTAAAGAAAATAACTATTCTGAGTCTTGAGTGTGAGATTGAAGACGCTCCGGAAACGATCTGTAATATCTGTGATTATGATGCAAACTTTAACACAACCGCAAGTTTCACTGGCACTATATACGGCTACGATAACTCTACAGCTCAAAAATATGCTGAGAAGTATGGATACAAGTTTGAGTCGCTCGGAAAGTCATATATCAAGGGTGACTGCAACGATGACGGCACAGTTAATATAGCCGATGCAGTTATGCTTCAGAAGTTCCTTCTTGGTAATGGCAGTCTTGCAGAATGGAAGAATGCAGACCTCTGTGAGGACGAGCGAATCGACGTGTTCGATATGGTTCTTATGAGGCAGCTTATTGTGTACCGAATGGAACCGTGGCATATTTATTTAGACAGGGCTCCCGCATGAAAAAAA
>DEBW01000091.1:0-14622 GCA_002348905.1 Ruminococcus flavefaciens
GTTAGAAAAATCCAGACAAATATTATAGTTAATGTCTCCGGATCATGTATTGATGATTATGTGCAGACAGCCGGCATTATCAATACTCTTGATGACATACCGGCCATTGAGCTCAATATCTCCTGTCCTAATGTAAAGCAGGGCGGAGCTGCTTTCGGTACAAGCTGCGAAATGGCTGCTGAGGTAACAAGAAAGGTACGTAACGCTACAAAGAAGCCTCTTGTTGTAAAGCTTTCACCAAATGTAACAAGCATCGCTGAGATCGCAAAATCAGTTGAAGCTGCCGGAGCTGATGCAGTATCCCTTATAAATACTCTCCTCGGCATGAGAATTGACATAAATACACGCCGTCCGATACTCCGCAACAACGTTGGCGGTATGAGCGGTCCGGCTGTATTCTCTATAGCTGTCCGCATGGTATGGCAGGTTGCTAACGCTGTTGATATCCCTGTTATCGGTATGGGCGGAGTTTCATCCGGCAGAGATGCTATCGAGCTTATGATGGCTGGTGCAAGTGCTGTACAGGTAGGTGCAGCTATATTCACTGATCCTTATGCTCCTGTACGTATCGTTGAGGAAATGAATGAATTCCTCGACAGCAAGGGCATTGCTTCCGTAAAGGATATCATCGGCACTGTTCAGCCGTGGTAAGAAAGGCTGAATTATGATAATAATGTCCGTAGACTTCGGAGATTCCCGTACAGGTATCGCAGTATGCGGAAAAAGCGAGCTTATCGCTTCACCGGTAACTGTCATACAGGAAAAGGACTTCGATAAATGTATAGAAAAGACTGCTGAGCTTGCCAAAGAACAGCGGGCTGAGGAAATAGTCGTAGGCTATCCTAAGAATATGAACGGCACGATAGGGGAGCGCTGCGAAAAATGCCAGCTCTTTGCTGAAAAGCTTGAAGCAATGACCGGTATCCCTACAAAGCTCTGGGACGAGCGCTGCACAACAGTTTCGGCTCACAATTACCTCAATGATACCAATACACGAGGCAAAAAGCGCAAAGCTGTCGTAGATGCTGTAGCTGCTGTGATAATACTTGAAAGCTACCTTGGCTACCGTAAAAATAATCAGGGGCAGATATAACTGCCCCTGTGATATCACGCAGTGAATACAGACGTAATGTCCTGAATGAGACTTTCAGCTGCCTTCATCGTTCTTGCTGCATCACGCTTTAAACTGTGTTTTTTCATCGGACTTGCAGATGTGAACGCATAACACGCAAGACCTACCGCAGCTCCGGCAGTCATGCCCTTTATCAATGACTTTATATCCATGATCTTTCTCCGTTCTGAAATATTGACTGTCTTTGCAGCCTGTACTATTATCTGAAAGATCAAATAATTTATTCGTGAGGAACGAAAATGCATGAACTTAACATTGTCCTTGTAGAACCTCAGATACCGCAGAATACCGGAAATATCTCCCGTACCTGTGCTGTTACCGGTGCTAAACTGCATTTGGTGCGTCCGCTCGGCTTTGAAGTCAGCGACAAGCATCTGAAACGTGCTGGTCTTGACTACTGGGATAAGCTTGACATTACTTATTATGACAGCCTTGACGATTTTTTTGAAAAAAATCCTGACGGAAAATTCTTCTATTTCACTACAAAGGGACGTACTGTCCACAGTGATGCAGAATATCCGGACAACTGCTATCTTGTCTTTGGCAGAGAGGATAAGGGACTTCCGGAAGAACTTCTCTATAAAAACCCTGACAGATGTCTGCGTATACCTATGCGAAACGAGCTCAGAAGCCTTAATTTATCAAATTCAGTAGCAATAGCAGTTTATGAGACTTTACGTCAATGGGATTATCCTGACCTTTCCCGTGAAGGAAAGCTGACAAAATATATTTGGTAAAGGAGACGCTATCATGCAGAAAATAATGATAATTACTGACAGCGGATGCGACCTCACTAAAGAGACCATCGCTGAGCTTGGAATAACAGTTTTACCTTTCGAGATAACTCTCGGAGGAAAAAGCTATAAGGAGATATACGATATCTCTACAGAGGAGTTCTATGACCTTCTCTCACAGACAGAGGAAGTACCTAAGCACTCTCAGATATCTCCGGTAACTTTTACCGATAAGTTTGAAGAACTTTATAAGAACGGCTATACTGACGTTATCTGTGTTACGATAAACAGTCAGGGTTCAGGTACTTTCAACAATTCTATCATTGCTAAAAATGATTTCTACACTTCAAATCCGGAAGCGGAAGAAAAAATGCATATTTACAACGTTGATTCAAAGGCATATTCTATTTTTTACGGATATCCGGTAATGAAGGCTGCAAAGAAGATAAAGAAAGGCGCTGCTGCTGAAGAAATAGTTGCTTATCTTGAGGACTGGTTCGACGTATGTGCAATGTACGCTGTACCGATAACGCTTAAATATGCAAGACGTTCAGGACGTATATCCGCTGCTAAGGCGTTTGCAGGCGAACTTCTCGGTTTCAAGCCAATTATAGAATTCGCTGACAATACCACAAACAACGTAGAAAAGATACGTGGTGAAAAGAATATCGTTCCTAAACTTGTAGAATGTGTTGAGAAGCGCATGACTCCTCAGACTCCTTACATTATGATCTGCGGTAAGGACGATTCTTATGCAAAGGAAGTTGAAAAAGAACTCATAAAGCGTACCGGACGCAAGGCTGAAATGACCGCTCATATCGGCGGCGTTGTTACCTCAAATATAGGTCCTGACCTTGTTGCTGTACTCGTAAGAAGAAAAAATAAGTAAAATTTTAGCCGGTATCAGAACGATACCGGCTTTTTTCACGTTATTGCAGCTTTGTTATTTTTGCTCATATGTCCGAGCATAATGAAGAATACGACAACTTCGATAAGGAATGTGACGCTCCATGAGATAGTGTAGGAGAAGTAAAGCACCGGCAAGGTGTGGTATGCCGGTATCTGGAATACCGTATATATCCATACTATTCTGAATCCGCACACACCGGCAACAGTTATTATCATCGGAGCAATACTGCTTCCGATACCTCGCAGCATACCAGTCGCAACATCCATTATTCCACACAGGAAATAGGGGAGACATATGTACATAAGTCTTATTATGCCGTACTTTACTGCTTCCTTGGAATCGGTAATATATATTGAAAGCAAAGGCTTTGAAAGCAATACTGCTGTTCCTCCGAGTACAACGCCTATTCCGAAAGCAAGTCCAAGGCATATAAGAAGTATTTTCTTTATGCGGTCAAATTTGCCTGCACCGTGATTCTGACCGGCAAAATTCAGAGCAGTCTGACTTACCGAGTTCATTGATATGTACACGAAGCCCTCGATATTCTGAGCTGCGGCATTTCCTGACATTACTACAGAACCGAATGAATTGACAGAGGACTGTATTATAACGTTTGATATCGAAAAAAGCGAACCCTGAATACCTGCCGGAAAACCTATCTGCATTATCCTTAAAAGCTGTCTTTTGTAGATGTGAAGCTCTTTAAGCTTTAATTTGCAGGCATCTTCACGCTTCATCAGCGCCATGATTATAAGACCTGCTGACACCAGCTGAGATAAACTTGTAGCCAATGCAACTCCAGCAACATCCATTCTGAAAAGAATTACGAATATAAGATTAAGCAAAACATTTACTACTCCGGCAATAGTGAGATATAACAGGGGAGAGTGAGTGTCCCCTGCTGCTCTTAGTATAGCAGCGCCGAAGTTATAAAGTATACTTGCTATCATTCCGCTGAAGTATATTCTCATATACGTTGCAGAAAGTCCGATAACATCCTCCGGAGTTCCCATTAATTCAAGAATCTTTCCTGCACCTGCGATTCCTATGGCCGAGAGTACAGCTCCGCATATAACAGCAAGCGGTATGGCTGTATGTACAGTACGTCTTACATCTTCGTCACGGTTTGCGCCTATTCCGTGAGCTACAGCAACGCCTGCGCCCACTGAAAGTCCTATAAAAAGGTTTACCAGCAGATTTATTACAGCGCCGCAGGCTCCGACGGCTGCAACCGATACGCTTCCGCAGAACCGCCCGACAACAACAAGGTCGGCAGCATTGAACAAAAGCTGTAATACACCCGTCATTATCACAGGTATCGTATAAACTATGATATTGCTTAAAAGCGGACCTTCCGTCAGATCCGCAGTCTTATTTTGCATATGATCCCTCTTCCAAAATTGATAACTTATATATTATATTCTTCTTGATTCGATTTGTCAAGAGACAAAATAAAGACCAAATGTGAAAAATTGAAAAAAATTTCAAATAACTATGGACAAAGCAGGAAAAATGTAGTATAATATTCAAGTATATGAAATTTTTACATAAACCGGAGGCTTTTAAAATGATAAACTTTAAAAAACTTGCCGCAGCTGCTGTTTCAGTAACTCTTTCTGCTACATTGTTCGGATGCAGTACACCGGCTATAGGCAGCAATACAAAAAGTGCGCTTACTGTTGACGGTTACGATGTTCCGGCAGGACTCTTTATTTATTATACATTACAGGGCTACAGCGAAGCTGCTGCAAAGCTTCAGACAGGCAGCGATTCCCTTAAACCTGATGACGTAAAGGGCAAGCAGATAGGTTCTGATGATGCTACAGAATGGATACAGAACAAGGCTACTGAATACTGCGTTGATTTTGTTTCTATCATGCGTGAGTTTGAGGCAATAAACGGCGAACTTTCAGCCGAAGATAAGGAACAGGCTGCTCAGATGGCTGAGTATTACTATTCATCAGATGCTCGTCTTGAAGAAAACGGTGTCAGCCTTGATACTATGAAGCTCATGGCTGAAAACAGCTACAAGGAACAGGAAATATTCAAGCACTATTATGGCTTTGACGGCGAAAAAGGCTGCTCAGAGGAAGAACTCAAAGACTATTTCGATGATAATTTTGCAAGAGTTAAGTATGTTTCTATAAGTTTACTTGATTCAGAAGGCAATAAACTCAGCGACGATGAGCAGAGAACTCTCCGCAAAAAGGCTGAGGACTACGCTAAGCAGATAAACAGCAAGTCAAAGGAACTTGACAAGATGCTTGAAGTAGACGCTGTTCAGGAAGATTATACCAAGTATCAGGAGGAACAGGCTGCCGCTGCTGAAACAACTACATCTGCCCTTGCTCCGACTGTAAACGAGACTACAACCACAACTGTTGCTGAAACTACAACAACTACTGCAGAAGAAGGTACTACAACTACCACAACTACTGATCCTTACGCAAACGAAGTGCTTATGCAGAAGAATACAACAACTACCAAGGCTGCTGATGCTGACACTGACACAGAAACAACTACAGCTGCTGCTGAAGATGTAACACAGAGCGATGATTATAAGTTCAAGGAGTTCCTTTTCAATGATATCAAGAAGGATACAGCTACAGTTTACGACTACAACGAAGATACTATATACGTTGTTATCCGTGGCGACCTTCGTGAGCGTATGACTGAGGACGGCTACTGGACTGAGAATTATATCCAGAATCTCCAGTCTATGAGATACTACGAAGACTTTACAAAGTTCCTCGACGATAAGGCTAAGTCTCTTGATTACAACAAGAATAGTGCAGCTTACAGAAGATACGATCCATTCAAGCTCAAGCTTGAAGATGAAAAAAATAAATAAGTTTTTGAGCCTGAGGTCATCTCAGGCTCATTTTTTACCAGTATCTTTGCCATTATTTTTGCATTGAAATCACACTCACAGTAAGCTATAATAGAATTATCCCAAACGGGAAATCAATTATGGAGGTATTGATTTATGTGCTGCAAGAACATATGGAATCTGCTTCGTGAGCTCATGAAGTGCTGCGGCAGTTGCTGCTGATTACATTTAAGGACGGTTTTGTATGACCGTCCTTATTTTATTTTTTGCTTGCATATCATTGAAAAAAATGATATTATAGAAGAGGAGAAGCTACACACAAAGTTGCACCAAATGAAAGTTAGATAGCACCTCTGCCGGAGCTGCTCCGGAGATATAAAAAAGCCACTGTTAAAAAATACAGTGGCTTTATTTTTATGCTATTAAGTGAGCTCGCTTTAGCTCCTGGGTAAGCTCATCGAGCTTTTCACCGTTGTAGTTCGCTGCCGATCTGGTAACCTCAGCGGATTCTTTCAGTTCCTCGATGTCATTCTTCATTGTATCAATGTCAGATTCAATTTTGCCAAGTCTGCTTTCTACGCTTCCAAGTCTTGTCTTAACGTCAGACATATCAGCTTGCATAGCTTTCATCATGGAAAGCATTTCCTTTTCAAATTCGTTCATCGGTAACACCTCCGTTTCTTAATTCTATTTTACATCATCGAGCTGAGGTTGTCAAGTATTAATAATGCCACGGATAGACCGTGGCTTTTTTTAACGTCCTTTAGCAATTTTGTATGCAATAGCGGTAGCTATTGTTGATACTAATGCAATTGTTGGATGTTGTGCAACATATATTATTGCATTTATTGCTGTTTCCATTATATCACCTCCTTTCATACTGAGTTAATAAGTATATCCATTCTTTCAAGTATTCTTCCTTTTTCTCTTTCTGATAATTGATTCCATTTTTCAAGAACTTTTTTTTCGTCAATTTCTTGAATTATGCTTTTGGCACGTAATCCGTCTTTGTTGTTCGTTATTCCTGCTATGTAATCAATTGATACATCGTAGTATTCTGATAGTCTAACTGCTATCCATAGTGGTAGTTCTCTTTTTCCAGATTCATATAATTGATAATGCTGTTGTGTGTCATGTAGTACTTCTGCAATTTCCTTTTGTGTTTTATCTGCATCTTCTCTTAAGTCTTTTAATCTTTTGTAATGGTACATAATTCATTACCTCCTTTTTTGTATAATATCACAATATTCATTCGTATGTATTGACATACAAACGAATGTATGTTATAGTTTTCTTAGATACATACATATGTATGTAAATACGGCAGCCCCAAAGCCGTTAGGGAAGGATAAATAATATGAAATATGGTGTTTGTTATTACGTTTTAGGTTGTATTGAACCTCATCTTGAATTTGTAGAAGATGAATCGCTTGAAGCTGTTATTTATAGTGTAAAGACGAATGATTTCATCGGTGTCAGATTTGCAAGAGCTGGACTTGATGAAGTTCCTTATATTAATATTTGCGATGATAAAGGTTATTGCCTTTACCGTATTCCTGTAACTGAGCTTCAGCATAAAGACTTTGGTTATATTCTTGATAACTACGGAGATGATGAGGCTGACGATGTTGAAAACAACACAGCATCAGAACAGGGGAGTAATGTTAAAAAACGTACTTGTGAAACATGTAAATATCGTAATATTTAC
Source organism: Ruminococcus flavefaciens (assembly GCA_002348905.1). Lineage (GTDB taxonomy): Bacteria > Bacillota > Clostridia > Oscillospirales > Ruminococcaceae > Ruminococcus > Ruminococcus flavefaciens_O. Next base: position 7,315 of record DEBW01000091.1, read on the forward strand.
TTTAGATGTGATTTCCATGCTTCTCATTTGTTTAACTGTGATTTGAAGTCTTATTATTCTTGTATCTTTTATGTTGAAAAAACTTCTCGTCATTTTGAAGAAGGTGGTTCTTAATGGAGCCAAACGACAACCTTTATTTACTCTCAGAAGTATTTTCAGATGCTCTTTCAATGTTTCTCCGATATTTTCCATACTTTCTTATTGTTCCTGTTTTTTCTGTTTTACTTCATATTATTCATCTTTTACTTGATTGTTCTATTCGCAGACCTGAACGTTTTCAACGTTTTCTTAAAATTCTTCCCTCATGGTTTGTTGAAGAGGTTGAAGATGATTCAGAAGATACAGATCAATTAATTGATGAAGATGAATCAGAGCAGCGCATTGAAGAAGATTTTTTTATAAATCCTGATGATTATATTATAAAATGATGTTTAAAACTTTGTTTTTTACATATATATCGGTTGCCCCATTACCGTTAGGGAGAAAGGAAATAAAAATGTTAAGAATTGTAGGATTTCAGGCAATGTCCGGAAGTATCACAGACGAGAGAACCGGAGAGGTTCGCCCCTGGTCAAATCGTGTTCTCAGAGTTATAACTGATGAAAATCTTGAATCAGGTCATTATGGTTTAGGTTTTATCAATCAGAAAATCAAAACTGTTGATATCTGCCGTTCAATCGGTTTTAACTATCGTCCCGAAGAACTCGGTACACCTAACTTTGAAAACTCTGTTAATGATGCTCTGAAAACTTTCTTCGATAAGGAAATTGAGTGGTCTGTCAGCATCGTTAAGGGTACAGCTGAGGTTACTGGCTTTCGTGTTCTTCCCTCTACATCACTTAAGAAATAAACCGCTCTATCGGTCAATACCGCCGTAGTGCGGTTGAGATACATTCACACCCGCTAATCTTTGAAAGGAGTATGATCACATGGGAGAATCTGTTTCATGGGTTACAAGCGCTCTTGCCAATGTTGGTACGGTCTTTAATCAGGCTCTTACTATGATTCAGGGTAACGAGATCGCTATGTTTTTCCTTGGCGTTCCTATGATCGGCGCAGCCTTCGGACTGTTTCACCGTCTTGTTCGCCACTAATTCAATCTAATAAAATAAACTGGCAGGAGGCAAGCTTGCCAATTTTGCTGAATTGTCAGTTTTTCCTCCTGTCTTTTTATAGGCAGGAGGTTTTTTATTTTATGTTAAAAAGTACAATAAAGCGATTAACCGTTATATTTCCAATAGTCTTCATGCTGCTTCTGAGCTGCTTGTCTTCCGGAACTGCGTTTGCTGCTGCTGATCCTGATTATCCTAATGATATAGATACAGATTATAGTGCATTTCCGACTGATAGATTTAATGTTTCAGGTTTACAGTCATATTTTTCTAAAGATAGAGTTCGTGTTGAATCTTTAAATCGTGGCACTTCTATGAAAAATTTTGACTATTATTTTTATTGTGTTCTCCTCGATTCTGTTTATCCTAATAATGGTAAATATTCTCTTATTTCTTCTATTTTTTGTTTCAATAGTTCTGATGTCGTTTATGAGGATAGTACTGTTATTTCATTTTCTTTGCAATATTGTTTTAAATTCATCATTAATACTGGTTCTCCTTTTACTTCTGTTATTTCTACTTCTCCTTTTTCTCCTTCCAGTACATATTTTTCGTATGATAAACGGACTGGACACTGCGATTATTCCTCTAATTATACTTATGTTGAGGGTTCTAATTTAGCGGATAAATATTATTTTTATCAGGAGACAAATCTTCCTAATTTCCCGTACTGTGAAAGTGTTGCGTCTCCTTCCGGTTCTTCAAATGTTCTTGACGTTTCTGTTTCATTCTCTCCTGATCTTTCCGGTGTTGTTGATACTACAATACTTGATCATGGTGTTAAGACAGAATCGAAGTATTTTAATATGACTCTTCTCAATCATTCGTCTACAAGCCTACAGTATTTTTTATGTATTGTTGATCATGATTATGATGTATTTTCTAATAATTCTTTCGGAGCTTCTTCATATGGCTCTTCGGTACATTACATTCTTATACGTGATGAATGGTTTGCTGCTTACCAGTCTGGGCAAGATCATGCAATCAAGTCTTATGGTTCTTGTGAGTGGCATCCGTGCGCCGTTGGTTCTGCATCACTTCAAACTGTTTCTTGGTCTCAGATGAAACTTTTTGCTGATTTTACGTATGACGTTGTTGTTTATGCTATTCCTCTTGATGATTCTTCTACTGTTAATTTATATATTGACAGCTATCAGGGTTTTGATCTTTCAATTCAAGAAGTCTATCGTTCTTCATTTTCTTTGAAGAAGAAAACAAATTTTAATCCGAATGATGATACAAGAGGTAATTTACCTTTCGTTACTGGTCAGGAGCTTGATCGTGATCAGATATATCAGTACTACGACAGCGACGGACAATTACAGACAGCTCCTAATGGTAAACGTTTTACTCGTGAAGATGTTTATAATAATGAACTTACTGGTTCTGTAGTTAATCATTCCGGCTATTTTAATCAAACTTCTTCATCTAATTTCAATTCGTTATCTTCGTCTATAACTGGCTTTCTTGCTTTCTTTAATCGTGTATGGTCGTATCTGCCTTCCAACTTTGCTTCGCTCATTGGTTTGTCTATAACTTCTTTGGTTGTTATAGCTATTTTTAAGGGGGTATTTAGATAATGGAATTTTTGAATGATCTTGTTGACCGATTTTGGATTTTTATTTCTGATTATCAGCAGCAGACCGAGGAAAATAATGATTTTTTTCTTGATATCTTTCGTTCAATTATTCATTTATTTCTTAAATGGATTGCTGATGGTTGGTCTTTTCTTTTTGGCGAGTTTACTACATTTATTTACTCTTTGCTTTTTGATAATTATGATAGTACTGTTAATACTGGTAAATTTGCTGTTGATCGTATATTTTCTTTTCAGCCTTCCGGTGATGTATTTTCTTTCGATATGATTTACTTTTTCTTTGGCTGTATTTTCACTATCTTCATTTTTAAATTTATTTTAAATGCTTTTCTTTCAATTGTCGGTAAGCTTTAATATATTATGGAGGTTGTTTATGCAGGTATTTCAAGCAGTTATTTCAAAAGCTGTTGAGCTTCTGAATCTTCGACTTACGTTTGCACCTTTTAGTTTTACATTTGGTCAGTACTTGCTTGCTATCGGTGCTTTGTCTATATGTATTTCTTTCATTGTTCATCTTCTTGATTGGAGGTAATTTATGTCATTGATTTTCTTATCCGTTGCTTTTGTTCTTTTCTGTGTCGGTATTGGTGCTATTGTATCAATTTTTGTCTTTGTGATTGATGTTATTAAATGGCACAACTCAGAAAAACGTTCTGTTATCATTCCTAGTGCTCAGATTCTTCCTGATGAGCTTAAGAATGATAAAGATAATTCTATTGAAAGTGAGGTGAATGATCATGCCGGACGAGATAGTTCATGTTCTTCCGTCTCTGATCGAGCCGATGCCGGACAACCCAATTCATCAGCTATTTTTTCTTCTTGGCTGCAATCTTGATTATGTTCCTATTCAAAAGTATGAAGCTTTTCTTTTAGGTTTGCAGTTTCTCGCTGCTCTGTGGTTTCTTTGGTGGTTCGTTAAGATGATGTATAATCTTCTTAAAGGATTCCTTCGAGGAGGTATATGATGTATCTGTTTGAATTGTTTTTCAAAAAGCTTTTTCTTTTTCCTTTATTCATGTATTATCAGATTTATGATCATCTGATTTATAAGTATTATAGGAAATATAAGCTTTTTGACGGTTGGGGCATTCATCTTTTTACCGGTAAATTTGGACAAGGTAAAACCTCTATGGCTACTATTAAGGCTTATAAGATAGCTAAAAAGTATCCTCAGGTTACTATTGTTACTAATTATCAGCTTGTAAATTTTCCTAAACATACAAATATTTTACCGCTTCAAACTGCTCAGGATATTTTGAATGCTCCGCCTAATTCTCTTATTCTTATTGATGAGATAGGCACGTTGTTTAATTCTCGTGATTTTTCCAGTGGTAAGAATAGTGTTCCTAAACCTGTTTTTCAGCATCTTTGTCAGGTTCGTAAGCGTCATTTAATGATTTATGCTACTGTGCAGCGTTTTAATCTTCTTGATAAGCAGATCAGAGACATTACCGCTACTGTAACTGATTGTTCTGCTACTGCTCGTCATCCTTTTTCTCGTATGCTTACCGGTCTTACATATGATATTGATGAGTATGAAGCTCATCAGATCAACAGGCTTTATAATATGCATCCTATTGATACTACTGTATTTATTCAATCTGATTTTAGGCGTACTTTATATGATACGTCTGAGCTTATTCAAGGACTTTTAACAAAGGAGTATTTAAGTGATGAGGAAATTTTGCGTAATCAAGGTTCGTTTCAAGAATTTGGCGACGGAAGCAAAGAAGGTCAGAAGGCTTTCAGGAAAGCGCAGAAGAAAAGGCGATAGAAGGCACGGGGCGGGTCCCTTTGGGTGCCCGTGCCTTCTATCGGACAATAAATTTTTAGGTTAACCTCATTTGCGGTTTTAACCCTCCTGTGCTAATCAGGTGGGTACTAACCCCATAAATTACTTATTAAGGAGTGTATTTCTATGGCAAGAGTTAATAAAGGTCTTTGCCCTTCCTGTTTTAAAGAGCGTGAGGTTGCTACTTTTAAGTTTGGTATTATAAATACAACAATGTGTGTTTATTGTTTAAAACGTTATCTTTCTGATTGCGTTATTCCTATGCTTGAACTTAATAATCGCACTTGTGATGATAATATTATTGCTGGAGGTGATATTTGTGGTAGAATTGAAGAATCAAATAATATATGACTGGATTTCATTTACTACTAAGATACATAGTGTATCTGATATTCTTAATATCTTAGATTTTCGTCCTGATACAGTTCATTTTCAGTCTAATGATTTTGGACGTTACTTTTATAAGAAGTCTCTTTATTTTGACGGTATTCACATTTATTATGACGGATTTTCTAAGGAACATGGTGATATGGGCGTTTGTGTTGAAATGTCCGGTAAAGGTTTACGTAACTGGGAAGAGTATGGTAATGCTGATTATGATAATCTTTTTAGCCTTATTCTTAAGCATTATAATGATGATCCTGATAAGTGTAAGATGAAACTTACTCGTCTTGATGTTGCTTATGATGATTTTGAAGGTCTTCTTGACCTCAAAGTTATAATGCGTGATGCTCTTGATTATAATTATCTTTCCAGGCTTCGTAATTGTGATATTAATGTTTCTAAGTCTGAATTTGAATTTACTGGTCTTACAGTTGCTCATGGTTCTATGTCTTCTAATGTGTATATACGTATGTATGATAAACGTCTTGAGCAGAAAGCTCAGAAGATTTTAAAGCATTGGATTCGTGTCGAATTACAGATGCGTAAAGAAAATGCTATTGGTTTTATTATGCTGCAAGATAGACTTGAGAATAATTATTTTGCTGTACTTAATAATTATCTTCGTTATCTTGTACATTCTGAGGATTCTCATCGTGAACGTTGGTCTATTGCTCCATATTGGCTTAAATTTATTAAGTCTGCTGAATCAAAGTCTATTTTCCGTAAACCAAAGAATGATTATAAACCTGAAAATCTACTTACGTATGTTGAAAAACAGTTGTCAGGTGCAATAAGTACTTGTATTGATCTGATTGGTGTTGATAACTTTTTGCTTAATATATATAATGCTCGTTCTGGTAAAGCTTTGAATCCTAAGTATAAATCAATCAAGGATAAATATGATGCAAATGGTCAGGCTCTTTTAGATTATCTTACTGAACACGACATCAAGTAGTTGCTGCGACAGTCTGGAACGTTGCAGACAAAATAATTTTTACTCTCTTGGCTAAAACGTACACCGGATGACGGACTAGTTCCGGAGTGGTCGGCTGACCGCCGAAAATCTAACCTTTCCAACTCCCGAACCCCACAAAATACAACACCAAAACAAAAACTATCTTATCCAAGATAGGTAAGATAAGAAGAATTTCCGGTGTTGGAAACTTTCAATGTCGTTTAAGCGGTGCAAATCTCCACCGCTAATTGTCAAGAATCGGAGATTTCAGCGCTTAAATGATGTTGAAAGTTTTCAATGCCGTTGTGCTGTTGAAACTGTTGGCTGTGCGCCACAGTTTTTAGGGCGCACTGTCAATAGTTTCAATGGCATTACCCTCCGGCGGTCGGCTGATCCACTCCGGAACTAGTCCGTCATCCGGTGGGAGTTTTAGCCGAGAGAGTATAACTTTAAATCTGTGTCTCTCCCCTTTGTAAGGGGGCAGGGGGTAGTCATTAAGGAGTGTTTATGATGATTCATTGTTGTTTAGATTGTAAATATCGTGCTTTTCAGTATGGTTATTTAAATAATGAGCGTGTTTTTGTATATTATGTATGCACTTGTAAAGCATCAGCATTTTATGGAAAAATGGTTTTTCTTGATGATTGCTGTGCTTCATATATTTATACTTCATGCTTTTCTATTTAAGGAGTGATTATATATGTCTTCATGTTATGATTGTCTTTATCGAGATTATGTTGAACCTGAGCGTTGTGGTGATATTCCTTTTTGGACTTGTACTTGTGAGACTTCGCCTATATATGGTATGATTTCATGTTGTTCAGTACCTTGTGATTCTTATAAGCCAGTTTTTAAAGAGGAGGATTAGCATTGACTGAGAAAGAAAAAGTGTTATTGTTATCATATTTTTATAATAATCGCTGTCGCTTAGAGAATGAGCTTCATCAATTGCAAGCTAATGTACGTTTCAGGAATATTGATGTTACTGATTGTATGGAGCTTATCTGTGCATCTCAGCAGCTCCAAACGTTTACCGAAGTTTGTAATCATGTTCTTATTCTTCTTAAGCTTGATAGGCATGATTTTAGTAATGGAAAGGGTTGATTATATGTCTATGTGTGAAAACTATTCTTTGTTTACTTGTGCTTACGAAGATGATTCTTGTGGTTCTGATGCTGAACACAGTTGTTCTTGCTGTTACTATCATAATAAATGTATTGGCTGTGCATATTCATTGTTTGACGGTGTTTATGGTGCTTACGATTGTTGTCTTGAACTTACTATTACAGTTGAAGATTTTTAGATTCATTCTTTAGGTGGTGATTTATTATGATTCTTTTTTTACGTGTTATTTCATTTGTTATTTGTATTTTCTTTGTTTTGCTTTCCGCATCTCGTTTTCTTCGTATACATGGAGAAGATAGATATACTTTTTTATATTCTGCTCTTGGATTTCTTTTTTTCTGTT
>DEBW01000091.1:14734-15451 GCA_002348905.1 Ruminococcus flavefaciens
ATGATATTATAGAAGAGGAGAAGCTACACACAAAGTTGCACCAAATGAAAGTTTGGTGCAACTTTGAGAAACATTTAAAAGGAGAGACTATATGAAACGACTTTTTATAATGGATTCAAAGAATTATACAGATGATATGCCGCATCATGTAAGACCGTCTGCACGAGGTATTATATTCAATGCTGATAATAAAATAGCTATGGTACATAGCCTCAAGTATGATTACTACAAATTTCCCGGCGGCGGAATACGCTCTGGTGAAGACAATGTTCAGGCGCTTATACGTGAGGTCAGCGAAGAAACTGGTCTGACAGTAATTCCTGAGTCTGTGCAGGAATTTGGTTCAGTTCTGCGTATACAGCTAAGCCAGTATGAAGAAAATACTGTATTTGAGCAGGAAAACTTTTACTACACCTGCAAGGTTGATTCCTCACTTGATTCACAGCATCTGGACGACTATGAGCTTGACGAAGGCTTTACGCTTGAATATGTCGTTCCGGAACACGCAATACTTGTAAACCGCACACACGATCATCAGGACTACGATGCCAAGCTTATCGAGCGTGAGGCGCTCGTGCTTGAATATATAATAAATAAGGTGAAAATATGAGCAATTACAATAACAGCGAAAATCCGGAGTTTTTCAATGAATATTTGGTACATATCAAGGTTGTTAAAATGTTGTCAGAACGTACTATTCAGGAATATTATTTTGAT
>DEBW01000091.1:15492-21014 GCA_002348905.1 Ruminococcus flavefaciens
TCACGATAATTGTAATGATATGGATGATGCTGAAATCTCAAAAATAACTATTGAAGATATAAAGAAAGTTACAATTTCTGATATCTACAATTTTATATTTTATACTGCTGATGAGCGTCACAATCAGGTTCGTGCAAGATATAGAAAAGTTTCAGCTTTAAGAAGCCTTTTCAAATATCTTAGCAAAGAAGCAAATATTATTGAAAATAATCCTACTGATAATATTGAAGTTCCTGTACCGAAAGCACCGATTCCTAAATTTCTATCACTGGATGAAAGTCTTAGACTTCTCGAAACTGCCAATACTTCTGACTCTCTGCGTGATTACTGCATTATAACACTTTTCCTGAACTGTGGTATGCGTCTGAGCGAGCTTGTCGGAATAAATATATCTGATATAGACTTTACAGAGAACCGTCTGAAATTGCTTGGTAAAGGAAATAAGGAGCGAATGGTGTACCTCAATGCTGCTTGTATCGACGCTCTTAACAAGTACCTTGTTATAAGACGTGATAATCAAAAAGCTTCCGAAGAACCTGCGCTTTTTATAAGCAATCAGAACAAGCGCATATCCAAGCGCCGTGTTCAGCAGATCGTTGAAGGAACTCTGCAAGCTGCCGGTCTTGACGGCAAAGGCATTACAACTCATAAACTCCGCCATACCGCCGCAACTTTGATGTATCAGTACGGAGATGCCGATGTCCTGACGCTGAAAGAACTTCTCGGACACGCAAGCGTTGCGACTACGGAGATATATACTCATCTGAACGATGATAATGTAAGAAATGCTGTAGAAAGCAATCCGCTTGCCAATGTTATACCTGATAAGAAAGGAAATGAATGACTCCCCTGCTCACCTGTTTTTGCATTTATAAAGTTTATATTTTAACTTTAATTTTATCATTGACAAAAAGCTTAAAATATGTATAATTATATTGATACGCATTTGAATCAATTTTCCCTATGGAGGTCAAAAACATGAGCGATATTATCGAAAACAACAGCGAAGAACTCGAAGAAGAAAACGAAAACTACATAACTCTTACAGATGATGACGGTAATGATGTTTCGTTTGAGATACTTGATACTGTAGAATATAAGTCACATATTTATGCTGTACTTCTCCCATTTGACGAGGAAGATGACGGCATAGTCATCCTTGAAGTAGTTCCAAGCGATGACGAGACTTTTGACGAATTCCTCGCAGTTGAGGACGAAGTTCTTCTCGAAGAGGTCTACAGCGAGTTCAAAAAGAACTATCAGGGCGATTACGAATTTGAATAATAACAAAAATGACTGTCAGTATCGTGCTGACAGCCATTGCTTTTAATCTTTGATTTTGCCGTTTTTAAGCCTTGTAAGGTAGTCTTTGGTTTCCTTAGACACAACGCCTGAAAGAAGTATCAGTGCGATAACGTTAGGGAATGCCATAAGACCGTTGAATATATCTGCTAAGTTCCATACAGCTTCGACTGTGAGGTATGGACCTACGAATACTGCTGCGATGAATACCCAGCGGTAAACTGTTGTGACAAACTTGCTTGAACCTGTAAGATATGACAGGCAGCGTTCTGAGTAGTAATTCCATCCGAGAATCGTTGTAAATGCGAATACTGCAAGACATATCATGAGTATGAATGCGGATACACGCTCTGAGAACGGAAGTCCGTATGCAAAAGCGTCTGTAGTTATCGCAACGCCTTTCAGCTCCTCCTTATTGTAGCTTCCAGCCATTACGATTGAAAGACCTGTCATTGTGCATACAATGATAGTATCAATGAATGTACCTTAAATTGTAACAAGTCCCTGACGTACAGGCTCATTTGTTTTTGCAGCCGCAGCAGCTATAGGAGCTGAACCGAGACCGGCTTCGTTTGAGAATATACCTCTTGCAACGCCGCTTCTCATGGACTGCATTACTATTGCTGTACCGACTGCTCCTCCGACCATAGGTCTTATGCCGAATGCGCTTTCAACTATAGTTACAATAGCTGTCGGTACTTCTGTGATATGACCGAATATTATCATAAGGCAGCTTACGATGTAAGTGATTATCATTGCAGGTACGATTATCTCTGTAACGGAGGCGATACGTTTAAGTCCACCAATGGTTATCAGCGCTGTAAGTAAAGTGATGATAAGTCCGGCAACGATAGTTGTTACGGTAATATCGTTGCCAAAGACAGATATCGTATTTACTGAATCGGGGTCAAAGAAATTATTTGCGGCAGAAGTTATGCCGTTTATCTGAGTTATCGTACCGATACCCATTAGACCGGCGAGAAGTCCGAAAACTGCAAAGAGCTTTCCGAGCCATTTCCAGCCTTTTCCAAGACCATTTTCAATATAGTAGAAAGGTCCGCCGAGAATATTTCCGTTTGCATCAGTAACACGGTACTTTATTGCAAGAAGTCCTTCGGCATATTTTGTAGCCATTCCGAAGAATGCAGCTACTTCCATCCAGAACAAAGCTCCTGCACCGCCGGCAGCAAGAGCTGTTGCAACACCGACGATATTTCCTGTGCCTACTGTAGCCGAAAGCGCTGTACAAAGCGCTGCGAAACTTGATACTTCACCGCTGCCGTTTTCCTCGTTCATGAGCATATATTTCAATGCTTTGCCAAGTTTCCGCACCTGTATGAAGCCGGTTCGTGAAGAGAGCAGTATACCGCAGAAAAGTATCAGCACAATGAGCGGTACGCCCCACACATAACTGTCAATATCAGAAATTAGTTCGTTGATCTTATCCATAAACTGTCTCCTTTAAAAAAACTGCTTACAAATTATAGCATTTTTTATGTAAATCGTCAAGAGATATTGACAAAAAATTGTCATTTAAAATTAATATACCGCAGAAAAATTTTCTCATTAAGGTTGCAAAAGATGTGAAAATGTAGTATAATAAGTCAGGAGAATTTATCAAACTGGAGGAAACTATATGTGTGGTATAGTTGGATTCACTAATCATATCAGCAACGCCAACAAAGTCATAGAAGATATGATGGACAGGATACGCCACCGTGGTCCTGACGCTGAGGGAAAATATACCGATGAATATATCGCTCTCGGTCACAGAAGACTGAGCATCATCGACGTATCTTCATCCGGCGACCAGCCTATATTCAACGAGGATGGCTCAATGGTCATAGTCTTCAACGGCGAGATATACAATTATAAAGAAATACGTGAGAAACTTGTTTCTGCCGGTCATACATTCAAGACCAATACCGACACAGAAGTGCTTATACATGGCTATGAGGAGTACGGCGAAAAACTCCTGAGTATGCTCAGAGGTATGTTCTCATTTGTGATTTGGGACAAAAACAAGCGTGAACTATTCGGCGCAAGGGATTTCTTCGGCATCAAGCCTATGTACTACGCTGTAATGGGTAAAACTTTGATGTTCGGCTCAGAAATAAAGAGCTTCCTTGCTCATCCGGACTTCAAAAAAGAGCTTAATACTACCGCTCTCGGCAATTACCTTACTTTCCAGTACTCCCCTACTAAGGAGACTTTTTTCAGAAATGTCTATAAGCTCCTGCCTGCTCATTATTTCCGCTACAAAGACGGAAAAATGGAGATAAAACGCTATTGGGACGTTAATTTCCGACCTGATGATACTCCTGACCTTGACCAGTGGGTTGACCGTATCTCGGATACTTTCCACGACTCTGTAAAGGCTCATAAAATAGCCGATGTTGAGGTAGGTTCATTCCTTTCAAGCGGCGTTGATTCAAGTTATGTTGCCGCAATCGCTGACGTTGACAAGACATTTACCGTAGGTTTCGGCAGTGATGAAAAGTACAACGAGATAGGCTGGGCTAAGAACTTCTCAAAGGCTATAAACAAAGAAAATACAAGCAAGGTCATTTCTCCGGAAGAATACTGGGGAAGCCTTGAAAAAATACAGTACCATATGGACGAACCTCTCGCAGATCCGTCAGCTGTTGCACTCTATTTCGTGTGCAATATCGCTTCTGAGAAGCTGAAAGTCGTGCTCTCAGGTGAAGGCGCTGACGAGATATTCGGCGGTTACAACGTTTACAGCGATCCGAACGGTACTTTCTATGACAAACTTCCACGTTCTTTCAAGAGAGCTGTCGGAAGTATTGCCGGAAAACTCCCTGCAAAGCGTGGAGTAAACTTCTTTGTCCGCAAAGGTAAGGACGTTGAAGAAAGATTTATCGGCAACGCTTATATGTTCACTCCTGACGAGAGAAAGGCTCTCCTCAGATTTCCGTGTGACGCTCCTGATCCTATGGTTGTTACGATGCCTTATTTCAGAAACGTCAAGGGTATGGACGATGTTACAAAAATGCAGTATCTCGACCTCCATATGTGGATGGCTGGAGATATCCTCCTGAAAGCTGATAAAATGAGCATGGCTAACTCTCTCGAACTCCGTGTGCCTTTCCTTGATAAAAAGGTTATGGAGCTTGCTGAGCAGATACCTACAAAATACCGTGTTACACATGATAAGGGTACTGACGAGACAAAGTATATCACAAAGTATGCTATGCGTCTTGCTGCTAAAAAGGATACTCCGAGCGAAACAGCAAAAACTGCTGCAAAGAAGAAGCTCGGTTTCCCTGTGCCTATAAGGGTATGGCTCAAAGAGGATAAATACTACAATATCGTCCGCAGTACATTTGAGAGCGAAAGCGCTGTGCAATTCTTCAATACCGAACCGCTGATACGTCTCCTCGATGACCATCGCAGCGGAAAAGCTGACAACAGCAGAAAGATATGGACTGTATTCATATTCCTGATATGGTACAGGGTTTACTTTGAAAATGACGGCGTTTACCAGTAATACCGCCGTGAAAGGACATATTCTATGGCGAGCTTAGTCACATATAAATACATCAAGCAGAATCCCGATATCATGGAGTACATCCGCCGTGCGGACAAAACTCTCGAAGCTATGGGATATACTGAGCATTCTTTCGCTCACGTTGAAAAGGTTGCGGCTACCTCAGCTATGATACTTGAAACTCTCGGCTACGATGAACGTACTGTTGAACTTGCCCGTATCGCTTCTATGATGCATGATATAGGCAACGTTATCAACCGTATCGACCACGCTCAGAGCGGTGCTGTCATGGCTTTCAGACTTCTCGATAACCTGAGTATGCCTGCATCGGAGATATGCTCTGTTATTGCTGCTATCGGAAACCACGATGAGGGCACAGGTATGCCTCTTGATCCTATTTCTGCGGCTATGATAATCGGCGACAAGACCGATGTCCGCCGCAGCCGTGTACGTAATACAGACCTTCTCACTTTCGATATCCACGACCGTGTAAATTACGCCGTGGAGCTTTCAAAAGTACACTTTAATGATTCAAAGTCCTCTATAATACTTGAATTGCAGATAGATACCGAGATATCTTCTGTAATGGAATACTTTGAAATATTCATGAATCGTATGCTGCTCTGCCGCAGAGCTTCTGAGTTCCTCGGCGTACAGTTTGAAATGATAATCAACGGGAGTAAGATCCTGTAAATATAAACGGAGGTAA
>DEBW01000091.1:21041-24173 GCA_002348905.1 Ruminococcus flavefaciens
AATATGCAATCAGAATACCAGCATCTTATCGACCTTAACGACTATCCGGTGTCATGGTGGAAGAAGATCATCGAGCTTGGAGAGGATATCAAAAACGATCCTGTCAAGTATGCTCATGAATGTGACGGAAAGGTAATGGCTACCCTTTTTTATGAGCCGTCCACCCGTACACAAATGTCTTTCCAGACCGCTATGATACGTCTCGGAGGCAAGATAATCGGTTTCGACAACCCTGCAAACTCCTCAGTTTCAAAGGGCGAGACTATCAAGGATACCACAAAGATAGTCAGCAGTTATGCTGATATTCTCGTTATTCGTCATCCTGTTGCCGGTGCTGCAAAGGCTGCTTCACTTACTGCTGACTGCCCTGTTATAAATGCAGGTGACGGCGGTCATCTCCACCCTACCCAGACTCTCACTGACCTTCTCACATTAAAGATAGAGAAAAAGCGTCTTACCGGTCTTACGATTGGTATGTGCGGCGACCTTATAAACGGCAGAACCGTTCACTCTCTCTGTAAGGCGTTGAGTATGTTCGAGAACAACAAATTTATATTCATCTCAACTCCTGAGCTTAAAATGCCTGCTTATATCAAGGATATCATCAAGGCTAACGGCAGTACTTTCGAGGAAGTACACACTCTTGAAGAAGCTATCGGAAAGCTCGATGTGCTTTATATGACACGTATCCAGCAGGAGCGTTTTGCAAGCGTTGAAGACTATCTCGCTCAGAAGAATACTTATGTCCTTGACCGTAAAAAGTTACAGCTCGCAAGACAGGACATGATCGTTCTGCATCCGCTTCCCCGTGTTGATGAGATAACAGTTGACGTTGACGACGATCCAAGAGCTATGTACTTTACACAGGCTAAGTACGGCGTATTTGCAAGAATGGCTCTTATACTTACTATACTCCGTGACAAGGTTGGCTCTGAAACATTAAAAGGCAAGGTTTACGGCGGTGTGCGCTGTGACAACCCAAGATGTATCACAAATCATGAAGAATATCTTCCTAAGAGTTTCCGTGCAAGCCGTGACGAAACACTTCTTGAATGTGAATACTGCGATGAACGCAAGCTTATATAATCATTAACAAAAAAGTGAGTTCCGTTAAAAAATTTAATGCGTTCCGGAATTTCCGGAGCGCATTTTTACAAGGAGATGAATATTATGGCTTTTAAAATCGAAAACGGAGTGCTTGTAAAATACACCGAGGAAAACGGTGTTACAGATGTCGTGATACCGGACGAAGTAACAGAAATAGGTGAAGAAGCTTTTAGCAGATGTAATAATATCGTGTCCGTAAGTATCAGCGAAAATGTGCAGAAAATAGGCAAATACGCTTTTTCATTCTGCGAGCGGCTTGAAAAAGTAAATATTCCGCACGGAGTTAAAATAATAGAAATCAGCACCTTTTACAGCTGCAAAAGTCTCAAATCTATAGACATACCCGACAGCGTGACGGAAATATCAGATTTTGCTTTTCGTGAAAGCGGACTTGAATCTGTAACAATTCCTGACAGTGTAGTAAAAATAGGATATGAGGCGTTCATGAAATGTAAATCTCTCAAATCAGTAAGTCTGGGCAAATCTCTGAAAGAACTCGGCGGAGGAAGCTTTGAGCAAACAGCTATTAGTTCTATAATAATTCCCGAAAACGTGACAAGAATTATCAGCGGAGATTTTGCATTATGTCCAAATCTTGAAAGTGTAACATTTTTAGGTGGAGTTCCGCAGTTGGATACAACTCATTTCAGAAACTGCAAACTAAAATACCTCTCAGTGAAAAATTGTGATGTGTATTTTATAAAATCACCGGACGAATGTAAATATGCGTCGAATGACGAGAAATTGAGAGTTTATATATACCATTCTCCATACTTATTTGTCAATAATGACATAAGGAATAATATGTATTTCATGACTTCCGGAGATTATAGCGTAAAGTGCTGGAAATATTTCAAATGGGCATATGCTGCCGCAAAATATATACATGACGGTGACGAAGAAGCCAGAAACTACATAAAAAAGAGCCTTTCCAACTTTGTCAAAACGTATATTTCATTCGGCGATGCTTACGTAATTTCAATACTTGCAGAATCAAACGAGTTTTTCACCAAAAAGAATATCAGCAAATTCATTGATATGGCAAATGAAAGCGGTAATTCAGAGATAATCGACATTATGCGAAAGTTATTTCAATGAAAAAATGGGACTCACTTTTTTATCTGCTTAATGCTGGAAATGTTCATTTTTATATGCAATAAGTATTTCTGATATTTCAGATTTGTTTTTCAGGCTTGCATATTCTATAAATTTGTCTATATTGCTTTTAGTCAGATATTTTTTGCTTTTTATGACTTTGTTGATAAAAACAGTATTTTCGGTGTTTATAGCATCATTGAATATATTGGCGAAATTTTTCTTGAAGCAAGCTTTGAAATTTTCACTTTCATAATCACGGCAGAAGAAGTCGCAAAGAAATCTTCCGAAATATGAATCGCCGTCAAAATAAACGAATTCATCGTTAACTATCATATCAAATATTTCATTGATATTATAATGATAGTTCCAGTCAAGTTCATTATTCCTTATTATTATTTTTTCGTATTTGCATGAAGAAAGTGAATCTTCGTCAAGTTCAGTTACGCTGTCAGGAATAACTATAATTTCAGGAGGAGAAACAGCTTCTATCAATTTGGTTAAATTCTTATCATATAAAATCCCACCTGCAAATGAAAAATAACGGTTTTTTTCTGATAATTCAATAGTTTCAAGCTTTTCACAGCCGTTGAATGCTCCGCTGCCAATTTTTTTAACACTATCAGGAATATAGATGTTTTTTAGATTTTTACATTCTGAAAAAGCACCGTTATCTATCCGCTGTACTCCGTTTGAGATTTCTACAGATGTGAGCTTCTCGCAATATGCAAAAGCCGCCTCCCCTATTTTTCTGACGTTTGAAGGAATGGAAACAGATTCAAGTTCGTGACAAGACATAAAAGCAAATGCTCCTATTTCTTTAACGCTGTTTGGAATGGTGACTGATTTCAGTTTTTTACATTCTCTAAAAGCGTCGTTCCCAATTTTAGTCACGCCTTCTGGAATTATTATAGAAGTCAGACTTTCACA
>DEBW01000091.1:24224-24917 GCA_002348905.1 Ruminococcus flavefaciens
GGAATATTTATAGATTCAAGTTTTTTACAGTATCCAAAGGTATTGCTATTGATTATTTTTATTCCGTCAGGCAGTCTGACAGATTTTAAGTTCAAACACATATAAAATGCAGAAGAACCTATCTCTGTAACACTGTCAGGTATAGTTGCAGATAAGAGTTTTTCACAATCAAAAAATGTATAAAAACCTATTTTTACAACACTATCCGGAATTGTAACAGATTCTATAGTTGTACCGCTGAACGAATTATTTCCCAAAGTAATTACGCCATCAGGTATAACTGCTTTGTTTACTCCGCTTTCATTTCTGTAAGAAAATAATTCATTTGTGTTTGTAATAACAAATCCCATAGCTTCACACCTCAGAATAAGTATATTATTTATGATAACATACTTTATCATCAATGTCAATAAGTAAAAATGCGTTCCGGAAAATTCCGGAACGCATTTATTTTTACATTTATGCTGTAACAATACTGTCAGCGTTGTGGAGCTTGAGCTTTTCAACAGCCTGCTCACGCATTTTGTACTTGAGTATCTTACCAGCGGCATTCATCGGGAAGCCGTCAACGAAATCAACATATCTCGGACACTTATGCTTAGCCATTCTTTCAAGGCAGAATTTCTTTATTTCCTGCTCTGTAGCAGTTTCGCCCTCTTTAAGGATGATGCAAGCCATTATCTCTTCGCCGTA
>DEBW01000030.1:0-373 GCA_002348905.1 Ruminococcus flavefaciens
CCTCGGCTGCCTTCTTTAAGAGATCAACCAGTTTCTCTGCTTCTATCGGCGGAGCAGGTGCCTTCTCATCTGCCTGAGGCTTTACTCCTTCGCCGGTTTTTATGCCCTTTAAAGCAAGATATTTTCTGCCCTCGTCATAAACGTCATTGCAGTATTTTATAAAAACTGAATGTCCGGTGCCTATCTTATCGTAATCACACGCACGTCCGGCCATTTCCATTTCCTTCGCAGCATCGGAAAGTGTACGGCTTCCGATGGAAAGCGAGGCACTCTTCAGTGCGTGCGTTTCTATAACATAGTCTTTCCAGTTCTTTTCCTCGTAAAGCCCGTTTATGTAGGCGGTCTTTTCCGGAAGTCTTTCTATGAATTCTTT
>DEBW01000030.1:443-7154 GCA_002348905.1 Ruminococcus flavefaciens
TTTCCGCCTGTATAATTAAGTCCGAGGTTTACGGATATAAGTCTGCCGCTTACTGCAGTTCCGCCTTCGCGGTCGCTCTTTCTTCGTCCGCCCACCATCACAGTACGTACCGGCGGACAGATAAGTTCTTCAGGAAGCCATTTTTTCAGTACTCTGTCAAGTGTACTGTGTTCGATCGGCTTTGGAATAAAATCATTGAATCCTGCTTCAAGGAACATTTTTCTGGCTCCGCTGACCGCATTTGCCGAAAGTGCTATTATCGGAAGTTTTTTATAGTATTCATCATCAAACTCACGGATAAGTGTGGTAGCTTCAGCGCCGTCCATTTCAGGCATCATATGGTCCATAAGCACAAGATCAACATTTTTGTTGCGCAGCAGGGCAATTGCTTCCCTGGCACTTGATGCGGTAATGAACTGCATGTTGTACGGTCTCATAAGTCCCAGAGCGACTTTAAGATTTATCTCATTGTCATCAACGATCATGACACGGGCCTTAGGTGCCGAAAAAGTTATCTGTGAATTTCTTCTTTCGTTCAGGTTCAGCACTATGTTTTCATTATTGAAAACTGATGCGACCGACAGTGAATACAGCGGCTTGTAGATACACTTCATATTAGGTTCAGGCTGAATTGAATTAATGATATCCTGGATTATAATTNNCATTATTGAAAACCGAAGCAACTGAAAGTGAATACAAAGGTTTGTAAATACACTTCATATTCGGTTCCGGCTGAATGGAGTTTATAATGTCCTGGATTATAACTACCTGAACAATACTGCTGATATCCTTGAAATACTGTCTGTTTTCGAGATATCCTTCCTTCGTTACGAACAAATGAGTAATGCCGGCATCAGGCAGCTGGAAAATCGCCTTTACCTCGTCAATGCTGTCAGTCTGTACAACATTGATCTTCAGTCTGTTTCTTATCTCATCCACAAGTTCGTTGTACTTTTCAGTAACTATACTGTCAGGAAGTCTGTCTGAACGAATGAATGCGACAGCATTTATCTTGTCTGCATCCTTTATAAGAATGAACGGCTTTTCATTTGAAACACGAAGCGGAATGACAACTGAAAAAACTGATCCCTTTCCCTGTTCACTCTTTACGTTGATAAAACCGCCCATCTTGGAAACGAGTCTTTTTGAAATGGCAAGTCCGAGTCCTGTGCCTTCAACAGCACGGTTCTTTCGCGTATCCACCTGCTGGAAACTGGTAAACAGTTTCTCTATATTTTCAGGAGATATACCAATTCCCGTATCTTCGACCATTACCTTAAGATTAATACCGTAATTATGCTTTGTATATGACACTCTCAGTACAACAACGCCTTCATTGGTATATTTGACTGCATTGGTCATAATGTTTATCATGATCTGTCTGATACGTATCTCATCACCGATAAGTCCTGACGGGATATCAGGATCAACAAAGGCGATAATTTCGATCTTCTTGTCACGTTTTCTCGTAACAGTCATATTGATAACATCATTAAGCGTGGAAGCTATGTTGAATTCCGATTCTATAAGCTCCATTTTTCCGGATTCGATCTTGGAAAAGTCAAGTATGTCGTTTATGATATAGAGAAGATTTCTGCCTGAGCTCTGTATCGCAAAACAGCTGCTGCGGACATTGTCACTGATATCAGGTTCACGGAGTATCAGCTCACACATACCTACTATCGCGTTCATAGGTGTTCTGATCTCATGGCTCATGTTTGCAAGAAAATCACTTTTTGCACGGCTGGCATTTTCAGCAATGTCAGTCATTTCACGCAGTGATTCGCTTCGCTTTACAAATGCTCCTGATGCTGTACCTATAAGAAGCCCGAAAAGTAAAACGAATCCGACAGATGTTACCGCCTCAGGATAGAAATCATCCGCCAGTTCAGTGTCATGTGCTCTCTGTATAAGCCCCGGAACCAGTCCTCCAAGGCTGAATACAGTCATAATATTGGTCAGTCGCTGATTCTCATAAAACAGAGTCATCGCAATAGGCACAAAAAATACAGCAAAAGCACTGGCGCAGTCATAGTGAGTGGTGTAAAGCACAAGACCTATTACAATAAAAGTAATAAGCATTATGTATTTCTGATATACGTCACGGCGTTCTGATGATTCTGTCCTGCTGAGAAGAAAAATCTCGGATAGCATGGCAAAAATGTTCATCAGTGACGGCATAACGAGATAATCAAGACAGTAGTTAAAACTCAGAATAAATTCCGTTCTGTGAAAGGTATTGTACAGGATGCTGAATATCTCCATCAGAAACTGAAACAGCACGATCAGCATCTGAATAAGCAGCATCGTCTGTTTTCTGGTTATGCCTTCCCCTCTGTAATCCTTTATCATAAAAAGATCCCCCCTCGATCTCTTCGTACAGTTATATATATTTTATTATATATTCTGATTTGTTTTTTGTCAATAATAAATCAAGCCCATGAAATGAAACTGATGCATTTCATGGGCTTTTTTGTTTAATTATTTAATAACGATTATTACGCAAATAAAGATCTGAGAGTAATGAAATCAATGATGTTAATCTTTCCGTCACTGTTAAGGTCTGCGTTTTCTGCAGTAACTACAGCATCTTTTCCGAGAATGAAAGATGAAAGTGCAACAAGGTCAGTTGTATTAAGAGCACCGTCATTGTTTACGTCGCCCTTTACCTTTTCAGGTGAAGGCTCAGTTGTTGGTTCGGTTGTAGGTTCCACTGTAGGCTCAACTGTTGGCTCTGCTGTAGGTTCCACTGTTGGTTCAACTGTCGGAGCTGCCTGTGAAGCATCGCCGTAAACTGCGATCTCTGCAATGTTGCAGCAGTAAACTGAATCCTTGTTGATGCTGCTGTCCGGTTTGCCTTCAGGCACCTGATATTTGATGTATCTTACTCCTTCAGTGTTCTGAAGTTTTGTAAGTGTATGCATTCCGAATGAAGGAACGGAAGTGATCTTGTACATTTCCTTCCAGTTCACACCGTCGGCTGATGAGAAGAACTGTCCGCCCGGACATCTGTATTCATAGCCTGAACGAGGTGAATATGCAATTGCTGAAATATTGTAAAGGCCGCCGAGGTCAGCCTGTACCCAGCCGTTGCCTACACCGTCAAAGTATGTTGATGTGTTTCCGTCAAATACCTTCTGAGCTGTATCTGCTGAATCCTTCCACGGATTGCTTCCTGTTACCTTTGAAGCATCGATATCGATCTTATTGCCTGCGAAAGCTTCTGCCTTCACGCCGTCAACGATGTATGTTGTGATCGAAAGCGGAGCAAGAGTTGCCTTGAATCCGTTGTCGTTTGTTGCAATGGTGCCGACTTCCTTCCAGTGTTCACCGTTGGACATTGTACCGCTTGTTCTGATTACCTTTACACTGTCGCCGACAGCACCGAATTCTGAAAGATCGAATTCGAGGTCACGCTGACCGCCGTCATTTGTTGCTACGATAACGAGCTGATTGCCCTTAGGGTCGTAGGCAGCCACTGTCTTGTCAGATGTCTTGAGCATTGTGAATCCCGGACGGATGTAACGTGAATACTGTCCGAATGCGTAATATTTCTGTGTAAGGATAACGTCCTTCTTATCATGGTCGCAGACTGAAAGTCCCCAGAAACCCTTGGAGATATCGATCATACCGCTGTCTTTCTTTCCGTTGTAGCCGTTCTTTGAAATGTGCTTGTCGATAGCCTGCCAGAGGATCCATGCTGAACACTCGAGTCCGTTGCAGTCGTCGCGCATTCTGTTTGCGAGCCAGAGGGCCGGAGCCATTTCACCTGCATTGGTACCTGCTGTACCGTTGCCGTCAACTTCACTCATCCAGAGGTTCTTGCCGTTCTGAAGAGCCAGGTTCTTGAGGTCTGTTCTCTTCCAGCCGCCGTATGTATGTGTATCGATTCTCTGAACTACCTTCTTGGCATCGCCTGAAAGAGCCTTGAATGCATCGATCTGTGTATCGATAGATGTTTCGTCTGAAGCAACGATCATTGTGCCGCCCATGTTCTTTGCATCCATGGCACGTTTCATTTCCATGAGCATCTTTGATTCGCTGTTGCCGATATCGAAGTGGCAGCCTTCCTGCTTTGGACTGTAGGCTCCCCAGAAATTCGTATACGGTTCGTTGAAAGGTTCAACACTCTGAATATGTATTCCCCATTCCTTTTCGTAATGGGCACAAACTTCAGCCATGTAGTCTGCAAAACCTGCGTACCAGTTATCCTTGAGGTTGTTCTTGCCTGCATCCTTGTTACCGCTTGTACATCCGCTGTTTGTCATGTAGTACGGAGGAGAGTTTGAGAACATCTCGACTATCATATCATCTCCGGCAGCTTCTATACAGCGTTTGAGCACATTTCGCTGATTGTAGTCAGCATTCCAGTCGTATGTGACTTTACCGTTGCTGTACTTTGTATAACCCGGCATATTCGAGTCAGTACGTGTGATGTGGTTATGCGACGGATCATCGCCGCCGCCGATGTTGAAACGTGCGATATTCAGTCTAAGACCGTTGTCGCCGTAGAAAGTGTCTGCACATTTCTGAGCGAGACTGTCGGAATATCCGACACGATTTGCCCACCAGCAGAGAGAAGTACCCCAGCCTTCAAACTTACCGTCGTTGATGACGTATGTGCTGTACGGTGAGATAGATACCGATGTAGCCGCATCAGATGTGAATATAGCCGGATATCCTGAGCTGAAAGCAGGTATAGCGACTGCTGCCGACAAGGTTACTGCGACCACCTTTGATAAAAATTTCATACTGATTTCCCCTTTTTGTACTGATTGAAAGTACATAAGCACTTCCTGATGTACATATTTTAAGTACTTAAATTATACCATTTTATTCATTCTATAACAATTCACATTTTAGACAAAATTCGCACACATTTTTCGTTGCATTATACACATAATTGATTGCTTTGTTGACAATTATGTTAGCTGTATGATATAATGTATTTGACATTAAATTTGTGAAATCTGTAAAATGGAGGTAAAAATATGAAAGTACAAGGAAAAATGACAGCTTTACTCATCTCTGCTGCTGTTATTGCACAGGCTTTACCGGCAGTTTCAACTGTAACTGCTGCCGGTGAACCGCCGGTCGTAAGTGCCGTATATGCCGACAGTGAAGGCGATGTCGTGAGCGGTGCTGAGTACACTATAATGGTGCGCCTGAGCGGAAAATACGTAACTGCCGCCTCTGACGGCAATGTTCACCAGTGGGAGAAACTGGACGGTGATTCTCAGAAATGGAAGATAATAAGTATCGGAAACGGTATGTGCTGTATCCTCTCAGCGGCTGATGATTCTATGGCTATGACCGTTGCAAACGGCAATTCTGAAAACGGAAATACCATTTATATGTCGGAGTATACCGATTCTCCGGCACAGCATTTCATTCTTCACCGTACCGATGATGCTTACTACATTACGGCAGAATGTTCAGGAAATGCGGCTCTTGATGTGTACGACATAAGCCACGATAACGGCGCTGACATCGACCAGTGGGATTACTGGGGAGGTGAGGGACAGAAGTTCTACATCCGCCCTGTTGACAATAATTACCGTCTTATCAGCGGAGATATCAACTTTGACGGAAAAGTTGACTCCTTCGACAGGATAGCTATGGAAAAAGTCGTGCGATATGGTGGTGACGAGATGGTATCTGCCGTTGCTGACCTTGATTCTGACGGTATAGTTAATGCTTCTGACTATGGTATTCTTACGGGTTTCCTTCTTGGAAAAGAAACTGATATGAAGTCTTTCTGCGATATAGAGTATTCTAAGCCGGACGTTGCCTATCTTTTCGCATACTTCCTCGGAAATGCTCCTGAGCAGGAGAGACTTTCGTATGCGGTAAGTCTTGACGGCAAAAACTTCAAGGCTCTTAACAGCGGAAAGGCTGTTTGGGGTTCAAGTACAGGAACAAAGTGCATCCGTGATCCGTACATATTCAAGGGCGAGGACGGTTACTATTATATGCTTGCCACGGATATGAAGTCTTCTCTCGGCTGGAACAGCAACAGGAATCTTATTTCTGCAAAGTCCACTGACCTTGTACACTGGTTCGATGAATCAATTATCGAGATAGCCAACAAGTACCCTAATATGACAGGTGCTGACCGTGCATGGGCTCCGCAGGCTATATACGATCCTCAGAAGCAGTCTTATATGATATAATTCGCAGCAAGAGTACCGGGAATCGACGACCGTACTATAATGTACTATGCATACAGCAAGGATATGAAAAAGCTCGATACAGCTCCGGAAATACTTTTCGCTCCGGTAAACGGCAACGATGCTATCGACTCGGATATAATCTTCGAGAACGGCAAGTACTATATGTACTACAAAAACGAAACTAACAAGCGTATATATCTTGCTACCGCCGATAATGCTAATGGTCCTTACAAGGAGATAAAGCAGGTATCTGAGGGAAATATCGGAGTTGAAGGTCCGAACATATACAAGGTGCTCGGCGAGGAGAAGTGGCTCATGATGTCCGATGCTTACGGAAACGGTTACTATGTTATGCAGGAGACTTCTGACCTCGAAAACTTCAAGACGCTTGACCGTGCAAGCTATAGCTTTGATTTCACTCCACGCCACGGCTACGTTATACCGATAAATGCCGACCAGTACACAGCTCTTGTGAACGCTTACCCGTCTGCCGGACTTCCTCCGGTAAATTCAGGTATAGAGCCGAAAGTTCAGCATA
>DEBW01000030.1:7196-10413 GCA_002348905.1 Ruminococcus flavefaciens
GAAAGTTCAGCATATCGGTTATGGATGCAAAACTGTCGGAGTAGGAACAGTGAATGCAGTATTCACCAACGGAGCTAAGCAGGAGATGTCAGTTGACTGGAACAGTGACGACATCGGCAAGGTAGATACCATGATCCCCGGAGTATACAAAGTAAGAGGAAAAATAGCCTCATCTGCCGGAGATTATCAGAATCCGTTCATAACAGAACGTGCTGATCCTTACATTGTTGACGGCGAGAACGGTTATTACTACTTCACAGCTTCATATCCGGCTTACGGAAATGTTAACAAGGGCTATGACAGGATAGTTCTCAGATGCAGCTACAATGTTGCCGGACTTGCTTCTGCGGAGGAGAAAACTATATGGTCTGCACATTCAAGCGGTATCATGGCTAAGCATATATGGGCTCCTGAGATGCACAAGATAAACGGAGTATGGTACATTTTCTTTGCGGCAGGTTCAAGCTCGGATATATGGGCGATACGTCCGTATGTGCTGAAATGCGAGGGTGATAATCCGTATCTCGACAAGTGGACTGAGTGCGGTCAGATGCAGGCTTCAAGCGGCGATACAAGCTCATTCACAAGCTTTTCTCTTGATATGACATACTTCGAGAACAACGGTAAGCACTACGTTATATGGGCAGAAATAAAGGGAGACTCCTCACTCTTTATGGCTGAGATAGATCCGTCAGAGCCGTGGAAACTCATTTCCAAGCCGATACTACTCACCAAGCCGGAGTATGACTGGGAGCTTGTGAATCACCGTGTAAACGAGGGCGCTTCCGTGCTCAAGACCAATGACAAGGTATACGTTTACTTCTCGGCATCAGGTACTGGTTCAGAATACTGTGTAGGACGCATGGAGGCTGATATAAATTCTGACCTCATGGACATAAAGAACTGGACTAAGCTCGATAAACCGGTACTTTCATCGTCTGACCTCAACGGAGAATCAGGACCTGGACATAACTGCTTTGTAGTGGACGAAAATGGCGATACTCTTATAGTATACCATTCAAGACCGTCCTCACATGATACAAAATCGTGCGGTACTTATGCCAATGATCCGCTTTATGATCCTTGCCGTCATACACGTATAAGAAAAGTCAGCTTCACAAACAGCGGTGAGCCTGTTATAAATACTATGTCAGACGGAGAAATAGCTCCGGCATTCAGAGAAGTTACAGCAACAGTTATAGTTGAATGAAGAAAAATTGCTGACAAATAACTCATTAGTATTATGGTTCATTAAAATTTTGCTTTTTTGTAGGGACGACGATTCGCCGTCCGCAAGCAACAAACATACGTAATTTTACAGGGACGACCAATGGTCGTCCCTGCAAATTAATATTTCTAATCAATAAAATTGAACTCCGTTTAGATTACATCGCTTATATTGACATCACAGAGATGCTGTGCTATAATTTTTACTATCATAAAACTGTATACAGGATGGCAAGAGAATGAATATAAGATTATTTGAGCAGACTGATGCAATAGCAGTTTCAGAACTTATCAGAAAGACAATTCGCATATCCAATGTAAAGGACTATCCGCTTGAATTAATGGAAGCGCTGATAGATTCAGAAACTCCGCAGCACGTTATTGAAAGAGCGAGTTGGACACACTTTTATGTAGCAGAAGAACAGGAAGAGCTTATCGGCTGCGGAGCGATCGGACCATATTGGGGAAAAGAGGACGAGAGCAGTTTATTTACCATTTTCGTGCTTCCCGAATATCAAGGAAAAGGTGTAGGACGGGCTATTATTGATACACTCGAAAACGATGCTTATTTTTTGCGTGCAAAAAGAATTGAAATACCTGCATCAATAACCGGTGTACCATTCTATCTGAAAATGGGATATCACTTTAAAAACGGTATCTCTGAACCCGATGAAGAGCATCTGATAAGGATGGAAAAGAACAGATAAATACTGCTTTGTCTCAGCAATTATAATAGAAAATAATATCCCGAAGCAGTTTTTAATGCTTCGGGATATTTTTAACTGATAAGTTCTTTTATAAATCTGGCAAGCTCCTCTGCGGCATAGCGCTGAGTTTCCTCTGAGGGATGCCAGTTTGAGCCGTAGCCAAGCCAGCCGTTCTGCCGGCTGAACCTGAATACCTTTACATTATCGTCTTTCAGGCGCTTTACAGCCTTTTCAATGTGCGGCAGAGGACGCTCTTCCATTATTCCGAGAGCGCAAATTATCAGCGAATCGGGATTATTTGCACGGACTTTCTTTATAAAATCGTGGTAGCTGTCCTCAAATTCGATGTACGCACGGCGCATCTCGCAGAAGTTGGTGTCGTTAGTTCCGAGATTTACAACTACTATATCCACAGGAGCTTTTGAGAAGTCCCACGGTATCTCCTGTATTTTCTGACCGTTCATCGTGCTGTAGGAAAAGCAGGTGCTTTCGTACCACGGCGGAAGAACTTCACGTATATTTCGTATGCCGTCGGCTGAATATCCGCTTATTATGCCATACCCGCTGTAGCTGAAAAGGCTGTAGTCGGCATCAAGCATCTGAGCTGTGATATAGGCGTATGACTTCATAGCATTTTCTGCTTCGCAGGCAAAGTCTGATTCAAGGTTGCTGTCGTCAACGCCGTATCCACAGGTTATGGAGTCGCCGATAAACTCTATGCTGAGCTTTTTCGGAGCAGTTGGAACTATACTTGCTTCATCGTCTGTTTCTGCCGAAACACAGGCAAGTGAGAAAGCACCTTCCGAGAGTTTGACTATGCGGACAATGTGAGAAGCAGGGGAGTCGCTTTCACAAAGAGTGTATACTTCGCTGCTGCTGTCGATGACTTTTTTTATGACAGTCCTGCCGTCAACAAGTACGGCGATACGTGGATGATTGCATCTTTTGTCGTTAAGACTGTTCTCGTCACAGCCTATGTCGAGTACAAGTTTTTTGCCGGTAAATTCAAATTCGCAGCTTGATGCTGAATGAGTGAGCCATAGCTTTTCTCCGTAAAAGACAACTCGTCCGAGAAGCTTGGCACTGTTATTGTTGAGAGGGTAATTTTTCATGTGGGTACTCCTGATATTAAAGGGCGGATATTTTTGTTATCCGCCCTTGTTTTTTTATGATCTTAATTCTGCGCCGATGTTTGCAAGAGCTTTCAGAGCCTTCTTCATTGCGCTGTCAGCCTGTTCATCAGTGAGAGTGCCGTCATGTGAACGCATTGAGATAGAGTAAGC
>DEBW01000030.1:10439-28673 GCA_002348905.1 Ruminococcus flavefaciens
ATACTCTTCTTGCCGCTCTTCTTCATATCGTCGCTGCGGTATACGTCAAAGAGTGTTACCTTTTCGAGTATCTTTCCTACTGCGCCCTTGATTGCCTTTTCAAGTTCAGCAACAGGCATATCCTCGTCAACGAGGAGGCTGAGGTCACGGGTAGTTGCAGGGAATTTCGGGAGCGGCTGGTAAGTTATCTTTTCAGCAGCAGCCTCCATAAGCTCAGGGATGTTGAGCTTTGCAACGTATGTCTTAACGCCTATTTCGTAAGTTTCCTGTACCTCAGGATGAACCTCGCCCATGATACCGAGAGCAACGCCGTCACGCATGATAACTGCGCTTCTGCCTGGGTGGAGAGCGTACTTTTCATCGAATACATCGCTGTCGTTTGCACGGATGTACTCAACGTCATAAATATTCATTTCAGCGAGGAGCTGTTCTACCATACCCTTGAGTGAGTAGAAGTCAGCGTTTCCGCCGTACATACCGATCGTAAGTCTCTGAGGCTCGTCAGGGAGCTGATACTCATATTCGTGGCGTGGCTTTCCGTTGTTTGCGAGGAGAGCCTCATCACCCTGATAGTTTCTCTTTTCCTCAACAGGGAGGTATTCCTTTGATATCTCAAAGAGGCAAGCCTTTTCGTTGCGGTTGTTGTAGTTGAATGAGAGAACATCGAGCATAGAAGGTATAGTTGAAGTTCTCATAACGCTTGTGTCCTCACCGAGAGGATTTACGATGCGTACTACCTTGCGGAGCTTGCTGTCAGCAGGAAGCTTTATCTTGTCGAAATACTTAGGAGATACGAATGAGTAAGTAGCTATCTCGTAACCGCCGAGAGATACAGCAGCATTTCTGATAGCTCTTGTGAACTTCTGCTCCTCAGTGAACTCAGCTCTTGCAACACCTCTGAAATCTGTTGAAGGGATGTTGTTGTAGCCGTAGATACGTGCAACTTCCTCTGCGATATCAGCCTTGCAGCCGATGTCTATACGGAATGAGGGAGCTATTACCTTGCCGTTTTCTACCTTGAAATCAAGTCTTTCGAGGTACTTTATCATGTCAGCCTCTGAGATATCAGTGCCAAGGAAATTGTTTATCCACTCTGCGCTGAAATCAACAGTTGCAGGAGTCTTGTCTGTGTAGTCGCAGTCGATTACTGTGTTGAGGACTTCGCCTGCTCCAAGCTCTTCAACAAGCTCAAACGCTCTCTTTAAGCAGGTCATGGAGATAAGTCTGTCAACGCCCTTTTCGTAGCGTGAAGAAGCGTCAGACTTCAGACGGAGCTTCTTTGAAGTCTGTCTTACCTGAGTTGGCTCGAAGTAAGCGGACTCAAATACAACAGTAGTAGTATCGTCCATGATACCGCTGTACTCACCGCCCATGATACCAGCAACAGCAACAGGCTTCTTCTCGTCAGCGATAACGAGCATATCATCAGTAAGTTCACGCTCAACGCCGTCAAGAGTCATTATCTTTTCGCCGTTCTTTGCATTGCGGACATTGATATGAGCGCCTTCAACGTAGCGGAGGTCGAAAGCGTGCATAGGCTGACCGTATTCAAGCATAACGTAGTTAGTGATATCAACAAAGTTATTGATAGGACGTACACCGCTTGCACGGAGTCTCTCTCTCATCCAGCGTGGAGAAGGACCTATCTTAACATTTTTAACTATACCAGCGCAGTATCTCTGGCACTTTTCAGTGTTGAGGATATCAACTTTGAGAATAGAGTTGATATCTCCGTCAACGCCCTTGAACTCAGGAACTTTTACTTCAAGAGGGAGATTGTAAGTAGCGGCTGTCTCTCTTGCAAGACCGATAACGCTGAGACAGTCAGGACGGTTTGAAGTTATCTCGAACTCTACAGAAGTATCGTCAAGACCGATAGCAGAGTGGATATCCTGTCCGAGCTGGCAGTCCTCCTCGATAACGAAAACGCCCTCAGGATCAGCGTACGGGAAATCATGAGCGGTAAGACCGAGAGTATCAAGTCCGCAGAACATACCGAAGCTCTCAACTCCACGCATCTTGCACTTCTTTATCTTGCCCTCAGGGAGAACAGCACCGTCAAGAGCAACAGGAACAAGGTCGCCTTCCTTGATATTCTTAGCGTTTGTAACTATCTGTATAGGAGCATCAGCGCCGATATCCACCTGACAAACGAAAAGAGCATCTGCATTTTCGTGCGGTCCCTTTGAGAGTATTTTACCGACTACTACCTTTGAGATCTTGCTGCCCTCTGTCTCGTAGCACTCGACTTTTGAACCGCTCATTGTGAGAGCGTGGCAGAAATCCTTTATAGGCGCATCGACTTTAACGTAGTCGCTGAGCCATTTCATAGATAAATTCATATATTTACCTCCGTATTTTTATTTTATAGCATCTGACAGCCTTCCGAACACCATGTCACGCTCAATGCTTGTATTGAAACTCATGGTATCCTTTTTGGTTGCGGAAGACTTTCCGAACTTTATATCAATGTAATATGCTGCATTACCCTTTCTGCTTTCCGAAGCAGACCTTTTAAGACGGCGTATATCGCTCAGTCTGTAGGCGTTGAAGGACTCAAAATTGAGGATGTACTCATCTGAGATGAAATAATCTGACTCATTTTCTGAAAGCGGGATGCAGTTTTCAAAGAGAGCATTAATGTCTCTGTCTGAGTAAATGTCTATTTTACGCCACATACTGCTCAGGTCGTGCTCCATGAAGGTAAGTCTCCATAGTCCTGTAAGGACGAGTAGCACCGGTATGGAAATGCCGGCTATGAGCACTGCTGTAGACGCATTGGTATGCAAACATACTATCAGAGCCGCAAGTCCGCTTACAATGCCGGCAGCGATGAACATAAGGCATATGAGCGTCATTCTTGTTTTTAGTCCTCTGACAAATTCTTTATATCTCATATATCTGAGCGATCACCTCACCGAAGCATTTGGGCTTATGCATATGTTATGTCCTTTCGTTTCTGTTCTGTTTTTTATAATTGTAAGGGGAAAGGTCAGTGAATTCAGCATTCACGCAGTAAGTCCGCAGCTGACTGCTTATTTTCAGTATCACATCACGGTTCTTGCAGACAAGCGTGTCATTCGAGTATCTGAACCTGTTGTTTGCGTAGTTGTGAAGCTTATACTTATTCCCTTTAGTATCATATATCATTATGTAAGAACGATCGTATCTTCCGGTTTTTTCAGTCCTTGAAGCGAGGACTGTATGTACTCTTACTGCCTCAGAATACCTTATAGCAGCGGGTACAGTTATATCAAAAAGATAGTCACGCATAAAAAAGCATTTGTCATATTCTGAATGAACGCAGTTTTCAATATCCTCGTCAACGTCGGGATATTCTTCTATTATTTGCCTGAAACGAATGAAATATGTGACAAGATAACCGACTGACATTCCGACTAATATGAAAAGTATTATCCATACCCATAATTCAGCTATGAACGTTTCGGCATCCATATCAAAGTATATCAGGTTCAGCACGGCTAATATCGTGATAAAGACGATGAAAACAGCAAAAATTATTTTTTTGAGAAGCTGTTTTCGCAATGCTTTTCTGAAAGCGTTCATCAGAACTGTTCAAGGAATCTCACATCATTCTCATAGAGGAGACGAAGGTCATTGATATCATAGCGTCCCATTACCATACGCTCAAGACCAAGACCGAATGCAAAGCCGGAGTAAACCTCAGGATCAATGCCGCAGTTTTCGAGTACCTTAGGGTGTACCATACCAGCGCCGAGAAGTTCGATATAACCCTCGTCCTTGCACATTGAACATCCCTTGCCGCCGCAGTTGAAGCAGCTTATATCAACTTCACAGCTTGGCTCAGTGAACGGGAAGTGGTGAGGACGGAAACGGAGCTTGCAGTCATTGCCGTAGAGCTTCTTCATGAGCATTTCGAGAGTACCCTTGAGGTCGCTCATCTTGATGCCCTTGTCAACTACAAGACCTTCTATCTGGTGGAAAAGAGGGGAGTGTGTAGCGTCAACAGCATCTGAACGGAAAACTCTTCCAGGAGAGATTATGCGTATCGGAGGCCTCTGAGTTTCCATAACGTGAACCTGTACGGAGGAAGTCTGAGTACGGAGGAGAACTGTTTCGTTTGTGTTCTCGATGTAGAAAGTATCCTGAGTATCTCTTGCAGGGTGGTCAGGAGGGAGGTTGAGAGCCTCGAAAACGTGGTAATCGTCGTCTATCTCCGGACCGTCAGCGATATTGAATCCCATACCGATGAATATTTCACGTATCTCATTTTCTACCTTTGTAAGCGGATGAAGCTTGCCGAAAGGAGCGTATGTACCAGGGAGAGTGATATCAATAGTCTCCTCTTTGAGCTTGGCAGCCTGAGCGCCTGATTTGAGTGCTGAGAGCTTGCTTCCGAGAGCTTCTTCGATATCTGCTCTTACCTTGTTTGCGAGCTGACCGATAACAGGTCTTTCTTCAGGAGTGAGCTTGCCCATCTGTTTGAGAATGGCAGTAAGTTCACCTTTCTTTCCGAGGAACTTTATCCTCAGGTCATCCAGTGCCTTGATCTCAGTGCAGGATTCAAGTTCCTGCTTTGCCAGTGCTTCGATCTTTTCGAGCTGTTCTTTCATTTTTTCACCTCATAAAAAATTTTTGTGCCGTATAAAAAAAGCCCTGTCCAACAGGACAAGACATGAAATTCTTGCTTATAACCACCCATTGTCAGGAGAGCCGACACTCTCTTGTCTTTAACGCAGACCTACGTCACAGCCTACACGGTAACAACGACCTTTCAGACCAGCCCCTCGTGAGTGAACTTCGGAATGTTTTCAGACGGGACATTCACACCAGACAGTCCCTCTCTGCTGACTTACTTGCAGACCTACTCTCTCAGTCATCGGGTTTACTTTTCTATTATAAACCTTTCGCCGAAAAAAATCAAGTCCTTTTGCAAAAAAATAACAATATCTGCTGAATTTGAATCAATGACCGCAATTCTCTTATTGACAAATGGATTTGCTTTTGATATAATAGCCTATGACCTGGGTGTATTAGGTAAATTATTTATTTATGGAGGCAATTACAATGAAAATGTCAAAAGTTCTGGCAGGAATATTTGCTCTTGCAATGGTAGGAGCTATGTTCACTTCATGCGGCAGCAAAAAGGAAGAGTCAAGCGTAGAGGAGAGTCCGGCTTCTACATCTGCTCCTTCTGACGAGTCTGAAACTGAGGAAGAAACAGAAGCAGAGACAGAAGAGGAGGAAGAGGAAGAGGACGAGCCTGAGCTTGCTGAACTCGAAAAGCTCGAAATTCCTGCTAAGGAAGAGAAGAGCCCTGAACTCGAAGAGGTCGGCACTATCAGCGGTGACAGCTTCAGATTCACTTCTGATCTCATTTACACCTCAGACGGTGAGAATGTCACTATCTACGATTATATGGGCAAGGAGTTTGAAGGCGGCAAGATAAGTAATGTATCCAAGCTCGGCGATACAGGACTTTTTGCCTGCTACGTTGCAGAAGGCGATATCCCTTATGAGAGACTCATCACAGCAGAGGGTGAAGTTATTGTTGATACTGACGAGAAGGTCGGTCTTTTCAAGGAACTCAACGACAAATTCCTTATCGCATATTTCCCGGAAGCAACTACAACTGACGAGGACAAGGCTATATACTATGTAACTGCTAACCAGTTCAGCATCACTCCGAATGGTGAAGATGTTCTTTACACTGGTAAGGTAAAGGTATATGACATTGAGTCAGGCAAGTTCCTTGAGAACACAACAATTGAGGAAAGCCCGAATTACAGAGTTACCGGCGATATCATATCTTTCTACAATGAAGACGGCGACAAGGTATACGTTTCATCTGAGGATAAGGTATTTGACGTTGATTCAAACTATGATGCACAGGGTTCAAGATTCTTCACATGCTACAGCGGCGGCAAGTATCAGGTATTCGATCACGACCTTAACCTTGTAATGGAATCTGAAAAGACAGTTCAGGGTATGGACGGAACTGATTACTATGTAAAGATCTATGATCCTGACAACAGAGTTGCTGCTCTTGCTGACTATAACCTTACTGAGATAACTGACTGCAAGTATTCTTTCCTCAGCAGCATAGACGGTACAATGTTCCAGTACGGCGGAGAAGATTCTTCAACATACGGTCTTCTTTCTGCTGACGGCAAGGAAATAACAGAGGCTCAGTACAAGCTCATTTCTGCTGTTAAGACTCCTGGCTACTATGCTTGTAAGAAGGACGACGGAACATACGACCTTGTAAGCAGAGACGGAAAGGTAGTTGACAGCGGTTCATCTGACGGCTATTATGAGTTCGCATCAAAGAAGGACGGCGACGGATATGCTACTCTCGTTGCAAACACTGGTGAGTTCTCAATAAAGTCTGAGTCCACACTCGAAAACTTCGGCAGCGGTATAGGCTACGATTCAAGAGCTCACATCCTCTATGATATCTACACAGGCGATAAGCTTGCAGAGGATTTTGACAAGGCATACAAGGCATATGACCATATCTACATTGTCAAGGGCAGTGAGATCAAGGTTTACTCTGTAAAGTAATTTTATTGAAAAATAAAAGATAAGAGATCAGGAGCATCAGAATGAGGTGCTCCTGATTTTTCTTTTACATAAAAATAATGCGGATTTTCAGAATAAAAAAATTTTAAGAAATTCAAGATGTCAGTATTGAATTTTTCTTTAATATATGTTATTATAATAATGTATATAAATATATAGGAGATGTAATATGGACAATTTTGCAGAACAACTCGTTAAAAAGCATCAGACCGGAAGTGAGAGAACCAAAAAATTCCTGATAATGTTCGGCGGTTCGATGCTTACATTCGTACTTGCAGCCATATCAGTGGTGCTGCTGGGAAACGGTCTTATACCGTTTATAGGACTTCTGCTTGCGGCAGGAGCAGGCTACGGCACTTTTACGATTTTGCAGAATATGTATGTTGAGTACGAGTATACGTTTACAAACGGCGAACTTGATATCGACAAGATAATCGCAAAGAAAAAGCGTAAGGAACTTGTTTCCCTGAGTGTTGGAAAATTTACCGCTTTCGGAAAGTATGAGGAGGATGCTCCGGAGGAGACAGAGGATATGACAGTTATATTTGCTTCAAGTAATATCGCCTCTGAGGAGTATTACGCAGACCTCAGACATGACCAGTACGGCAATACAAGACTTGTATTCTGTCCTGACGAAAAGATGCTGGAGAATATCAACAAGAGCCTTCCCCGTGCGTTGAAGAACAAATCATGAATATTATAGCGTATCATAATGGCTATTTAATATTGCTTAATTTTAAAATTTAATACATAAAAGGAGTGTAGTACAATGCGGACAGTCACACCAAAGCAGATGCAATTGATCGAGGAAAGATCAGAAAAGCTGGGAGTTGATAAGAAACAGCTTATGCTAAATGCCGGAAAATGTTTAGCTGAACTTATTATCAGTACCGGTCAGAGAGAAGTAGGAAATTCTCCGGAGGACATAAACGTGGTATTCCTTGCCGGAAGCGGCAATAACGGCGGAGACTGTTTTGCAGCTGCGTCTATGCTCATTTATAAAGGCTATAATGTCACAGTGGTCAATCTCGTAAAAGCTCCGAATACCGAGCTTGCTAAGGAAATGTTCAGTCTTATGCCGGGCAAGATAAAGGTAGTGACAGGCTACAGGAGCGAAAATATCGAAGCTGCCATAGAAGCCGCCGAGCTTGACTATATGACGATACAGGACAGGGATGTCTCAACGCTGAAAAGCAAAAATGAGCTTACTCCTGTGGAGCGTCTTTTACTTAATGAAAAACAGCGCATAGCAGATGTGCGTGAAGCGATAGTCACAGCGGATATCCTCGTTGACGGCGTTTTCGGTACAGGCTACCGTGGAGAGCTGAGCGACGATATAAGGGCTGTATTCTCAATAGGTACAAAGGCTTATCGCATAGCCGTTGATATACCAAGCGGAGGAGATTCCGTAAAGGGTACAGTATCAGAGGGCATATTCAAGGCTGATGAAACACTGTGCCTCGGCTGTCTGAAATTCGGCATATCACAGTTCCCGCTCAGAAAATACTGCGGAAAGCTGAATATTGCTGATATCGGCATACCGATAAAGGCTTATGAAGCTGCTTCTGAGGGCAGATACTACGTCCGCCTTGACAGAAACAGTCTTGCAGGCTATCCGCCTATGAGAGAGCGTGATGCTCATAAGGGCACTTTCGGGAGTGTACTCATTATAGCCGGCAGTTCTTCGATGCGTGGAGCAGCTGCTTTTGCGGCTATAGGAGCTTTGAGAACGGGTACCGGACTTGTACGTGTGGCATCTGTTGAAAAATGCCTTGATACAGTTGCTTCACTTGCTCCGGAAGCTACCTATATAGAAATGGAAGCCGACGATTACGGCAATATGCTCTTTGACAGCAGCAAGGATATTCTGCTCGATGCAATGAAGAAGTCTGATGCTGTAGTTATCGGACCGGGTATGGGCGTTACAAATGATACCAAGGAGATACTTCGCCTCGTTGTGCAGAATGCTGAAATACCTGTAATTATTGATGCTGACGGCATAAACTGTATTGCTGAGGACATAGAAATATTAGTGAACAAGCGTTCAGAAGTGATACTTACTCCTCACCCCGGCGAAATGTCAAGACTGCTGAAATGCGAAACTAAAATGATAAACGATAACCGTGTGACAGTAGCTGAAAAATACGCCGAGAAGTACGGCATAACCCTTGTACTCAAAGGAGCAGGCACACTTATTTCTGACTCGAAGCGTACAGCTTCCAACCACACCGGCAATCCCGGTATGAGCCGTGGCGGAAGCGGAGATATACTCGCAGGAATGATAGGCTCTATAGCTGCACAGGGGTATACTCCTTTTGATGCAGCCTGCGCCGGAGTTTATATGCATGGTCTTGCCGGAGATGCGGCAGCCGGAAAATTCGGTCAGGAGGCTATGCTCCCAAGAGATATCCTCGGCTGTATCCCTGATGCTTTCAGGATACTGAAAGAAAAGCGTCAGACACCTATCTGATAAATAAGTAAAGTTTTAAAACAGCGGACGTTGAAAGTAACCATAATTTTTCTCTCAGGAGTGATATTTATGAAAAAGCTTTTTGCGTCCGTATTTGTTTCAGCGGCGGTATTATGCCTTACTTCGTGTTCTGTTGCCGGCGGAGGCGGCAGAACTATGGAAAACGGTCTTGACTGCTCTTTTACCTCAGAGACTGATATTACTCTCGATAAACTAAG
Source organism: Ruminococcus flavefaciens (assembly GCA_002348905.1). GTDB lineage: Bacteria > Bacillota > Clostridia > Oscillospirales > Ruminococcaceae > Ruminococcus > Ruminococcus flavefaciens_O. The sequence goes on from DEBW01000030.1 coordinate 19,692, forward strand.
GGCAGAGGGCACTATATCCCGTTTCGGAGAAGGCGAGTGGGAGGTGGAATTTACCTCGCCTAATACTCTCAGCGGCGTGAAACTCACATTCAGCGGCGGAAATGTTTCTGCTGACTATAAGGGACTGAGCTTTTCAGTACCGAGGTCGGCACTTCCGGTAAAAGCAATGCTCCTTGAACTTATCGAGGCTGTTGACACCAACGCAAGAGCTGATAAGCTCAGCGGAAGCGAAAAGGAGGGGATATTCATGATAGACGGTTCTCTTGAGGGCGGGGATTATATCCTGTCTCTCGATGAAAACGGCGATATATCGTCGTTTGATATGCCGAACAATCTTCTGAGGATATCTTTCCACGATGTTCAGCATACAGAAATACAGCTCCCGGATGTTCAGCCGGAGACTGTGCAGGAGAATACTATTGATAACTCATGCACTCAATGATTTCCGGAAGCTGTGAAAAGTACGATCCCTGTATATTTTCTCCGGAATTTTACTATACGTGATACACGGAATATCAGTGGTTATTAAATTACCAAAAATATATGAAAAATGATAGATTTATATGGCTGGAAGTGGTATTATTATATCAACGAAAGGCAATGATAATACCGAAAAATTAATGGAGGTCTCGATATGAAAAAGAAGCTTATCTGTGCTGCACTTGCATCTGCTTTTATACTCACAGGCTGCGGAACATCAGGCGAATCTGCTTCGGGCGAACCGATCCTCACAAGCAAAGAACAGGGTTCATCTGAGACTGACACAAGTACAACTGACGCAATTAATGTTGGCGTGAATACAGAAGCTCCGAAAATAGAGGGATATGAGCTTCTCTGGCATGATGAATTTGACGGTACTACACTTGACGATACTATCTGGACTCGTGAAGAAAGACAGCCTGGCTGGACTAACAACGAGCTTCAGGAATATACAAAATCTGATGAAAATATCTTCCTCCGTGACGGAAGCCTTGTCTTAAAGGCTATCAAGGATGAAAGCGACGGCAAGAAGAAATATTCTTCCGGTAAGATCAGATCACAGGGCAAGGAAGATTTCCTTTACGGCAAGGTCGTTACCCGTGCAAAGGTTCCGGAAGGACAGGGCTTATGGCCTGCTATATGGATGATGCCTACCAATGAGGACCTCTACGGTCAGTGGCCTAAGTGCGGCGAGATAGACATTATGGAAGTTCTCGGAAGCGCTCCTGAAACAGCTTACGGTACTCTCCACTACGGCGCTCCTCACGGTGAGCAGCAGGGAACTGTTACTCTTACTGATGGCACTTTCGCTTCTGATTTTCACGAATACTCTGTAGAGTGGGAGCCTGGCGAGATACGCTGGTATATCGACGGTACTCTTTATCATACCGCAAATGACTGGTTCTCAGGTGAAGAAGGCGGAGATGAAAAGCCTTATCCTGCACCATTCAATCAGAAATTCTTCGTTCAGATGAACCTTGCTGTCGGCGGTACATGGCCGGGCAGCCCTGACGAAACTACAGACTTCTCAAAGGCTGAATTTGAAATAGACTATGTTCGTGTATACCAGAAGCCTGAGTATGACACTAACGTAACAAAGCCTAAAAAGGTTTTCCGTGCGGCTACTGAGGACGGCAACCTTATCTATAACGGCGATTTCGCTGAACAGGAAGACCTTACAGACGATAATAACTGGAAGTTCCTCCTCTTTGAAGGCGGCGAGGGTGCTGCTGAGATAAAGGACAATACAATGATCATAAGATCAGAAAAAGCAGGCAAGGTAGACTATTCTGTACAGCTCGTACAGCCTGACCTTCCTATGGTAAAGGGTAAGAAGTACAGAGTTACTTTCGATGCCCGTGCCGATGAAGAACGTGATATCGTTGTATGTATATCAGCTCCTACAGCCGGCTGGGTTCGTTACCTGAAGGATACAAGGATCACTATCCCTGCTGAGACTACTAAATTTACTTTTGAGTTCGAGATGAAGGACAAGGATGACAACAATGGCAGACTTGAATTCAACCTCGGAAACAAGGGCTCTACTGCTACTGTTTATATCAGCAATGTTCGTGTTGAAGAAATAACAGACGCAGCAGAATAATAATTTCGCAATCCATTCCTCACACATTCCTTATAGAATTTTCCCTGTCCAGAAAGCTGTCGCATTTGCGGCGGCTTTTTGGCATTTTAAGACAGATTATTCAATGCACATTTGTGTATTTTTACCAGTACAGTGTATCTTTTTTTTACATCGGACTTTCATTTTGTCCACCCTTTTGTTCAAATTGTGGTTGAATTTTTGTTGACAATATGTTAATATACTATTAATATTAGGGAAATGTTCGACTATTTTTTGTTGAACTCATACGGATATTTTAATTTATTTTATTTTTGTTTTTTAAGGAGAATCGGAATGAAAAAATTTGTCTCAGCAGCTATGGCTGCACTTGTTACCGCTGCGGGCGTGACAGCTTCTGTGCCGTTATCGGCAGTACACGCTGAAAATCCTGTCGTACAGACTTCCTTCACACCTGATCCGGCACCTGTCGTTTTCGGCGATGAGCTTTATGTGTTCACAGGCTGTGACCGTGAAGGAAACAACGATTTCTACTATATGACCGGCTGGCAGTGCTTCTCTACAAAGGATATGAAGAACTGGACTGACCACGGCAGAATACTCGAAGATACCAGTTTCAAATGGTGCGGTAAGAACGATGCATGGGCTTCTCAGTGTATCGAGCGCAACGGAAAGTACTACTTCTATTTCACTACCACTAATAATACCGGCGGCGGAAGAGCTATCGGTGTCGGCGTTGCTGACAGTCCGGAAGGCCCTTATGAGGACGTTCTCGGCAAGCCTCTCTGCGGTCCTAACTGGGACTATATTGATCCGACCGTTATGATAGATGATGACGGTCAGGCTTGGCTCATGTTCGGTAACCCGAAATGCTACTATGTAAAGCTCAAAGAGGATATGGTAACACTTGACGGTCCGATAAAAAATTTCGATATGAATCAGTCTGCGTTTGGCCCTACATCCAAAAAGGAAAGAACCAGTGCATACGGCGAAGGCCCGTGGATATGCAAGCATAATGACCTTTACTATCTTGTTTATGCCGCATTTGTCGGAAATGACGGCGGTGAGAGTATGGCGTATTCAACAGCTCCGTCTGTAACAGGTCCGTGGACATACCGTGGTCAGATACAGAAAGGCTCAAACTGCTTTACTATACACGGCGGTATCGTTGACTACAAAGACCATTCCTACTATTTCTATCACATGAGCGGTATTCCTGGCGGCGGTGTATTCAACAGAAGTGCTGCCTGTGAGGAATTCACTTTCAATCCTGACGGTACTATACCGAACATTCCGTCTACAAAAAACGGACCTGACCAGATAGAGGCTCTCAATCCTTTCAACCGTGTCGAGGCTGAGACTATCTGCTGGAGTGAAGGCGTTAAGACTGAAAAATGCTCTGAAGGCGGAGTGGATGTCGGAAGCATAAAGAAGGGCGCTTATATAAAGGTAAGCGGAGTTGACTTCGGTACGGGCGCTGACACATTTACTGCAAGTGTTGCTTCTGCTGAAAGCGGCGGAAATATCGAGCTTCACCTTGACAGCAAAACCGGACCTATCGTCGGCAATCTGAAAGTCGGCGGTACTGGCGGCTGGCAGAACTGGGAGGAAGTTTCAACCAATGTTTCGGGTGCGAGCGGTGAGCATGACCTCTACCTCGTATTCAACGGCGGTGACGGCTACCTCATGAATGTTGACTGGTGGCAGTTCAGCGGTGAAGGCGGCAAGGCTGATCCTGTTGACAATACATACCTCTTCAAGAGCACTTTCGAGGGCAAACTCGACAGCTGGACTGACAGAGGCGGTGCTAAGGTATCTGCAAGCAAGGACGAGGCATTTGATGGTGAAGGCTCTGTATACTGCTCCGACAGAAGTTCTTCATGGATGGGCGTTGGCAGAAGTCTCAACTATAAGTTCAAGGCTGGCGAGAGCTACAGCTTCTCTGCAAACGTTAAGTATACTGAGGGCGCTGATGAGACTAAGTTCCACTTTACTTTACAGTATGACGGTGCTGACGGCGAAACTCATTACGAAAAGATAGACACTCAGATGGTAAAGAAGGGCGAGTGGACTCAGCTTGCAAATACAAGCTTCAAGATACCTGAAGACGCTAAAAAGCCTGTTATATACCTCGAAACCGAGGGCGATTCTGACGATGATACTCCGGCTACAAATTTCTACGCCGACAATATCTATGCTGCTGTTGACGGTACAGTCATAGAGGGTGCAGGCAAGCCTCAGCCGGCTACAGAACCTGAAACAACTGAGCCTGAAAAGGAAGTTATCCCAGGTGATGTCAACTTCGATAACAAGGTCGATGCATTTGACGTTACTGCTGCACGTAAACTTATAGTTGCAAAGGATAACGGAGATTCCATAAATAAAGATATGTTCAATGCTGCTGACGTTAACAAGGACAAGGAAATCGGCGTTGCTGACCTTGTAAGCCTCGGTAACTTTGTACTCGGTAAAACAGACAACTTCAATAACACGGAAGAGATCCTTCCCCTTCCTGCAATACTCGATTGATTCTCTTCCGTAGTTTTGCGGAGAGTATAAAGGTGGGTGAAAAGTTGGAAAAGCATCTGATGACTCTCCGTGAAGCTTTTGTCAGAAAGGAGCGTTCGATATGAAAACACTTGGAAATGTTATCTGGTTTCTCTTTGGCGGTATCGTCAGCGGATTGAGCTGGATATTCTACGGATGCCTGTGGTGTCTGACCATTGTCGGCATACCTATAGGAGTACAGTGCTTCAAGCTTTCAAAGATGTCATTCTTCCCGTTCGGCAAGGAAGTAAAGTATGAGGGAGGTACGGTATCGTTCCTCGTAAACGTACTCTGGTTCTTATTTTCCGGAATGGAAATGGCTCTTGGAAACTTTATCTGCGGCTGTCTGTTCTGCGTGACTATCGTTGGCATACCTTTCGGTTTGCAGTTCTTCAAACTCGCTAAACTTTCACTTGCGCCGTTTGGTGCTGTAATTGTTGATGCTGAGTGATACGTTTGCCTATGTCGGGGCAAACCTTTCTGAAGAAAGGTTCTTCCCCGAACCCCTTTCCCAAGACTTTAAATTCTGTTTTTTCCGCAAGGGGTATTCTGAATATAACGAAAATAGCTCCGTTTTGACGCAAGTGGGAGTACCCCTTGCGGAAAAAACGGAGCTAAAAGTTTTAGGAAGGGAGTTTGAGGGAGAACCCTTTTTCAAAAGGGTTTCCCTCATATAGGCGAAGGTTATCATACGGCAACTGTACGTGAGAAGTATATTTTCCCTTTGTCGGCTTCGATGCGTATTGAGTCGCCGCTTTTCAGCCGTGAGGATATTATCATTTTGGCAAGTTCATTTTCAACAAGTTCGGTAACTCTGCGCTTTATCGGTCGTGCGCCGTATTTTTCAGTCTCTTTGGCGTTGGCAATTGCTTCGGCAGCTTTGTCAGAGTAGGTGAGGTCTATGCCTATCGACTTCGCACGGACTGCCAGCTCGTCAAGAGCCTTGCGGCTTATTCTGGTGAGGTCCTGACGGCTGAGACTCCGGAACACTATTATATCATCTATCCTTCCCGTAAATTCGAGAGTAAAATGCGCTTTTACAGCTTCCAGCACACGTTCATCGTTTGCACTGGTATTGTCAGCTCCGAAGCCAAGAGAGGTCTTTCCGGCGACCTGTTCAGCTCCGACATTTGAAGTCATTATCACTATACAGCTCCGGAAGCTTATCTTTCGCATGGTAGAGTCTGTAAGCATACCGTAGTCCAGCACTTGCAGGAGTATATTCAGCACCTCAGGATCAGCCTTTTCTATCTCGTCAAAGAGTATCAGTGAGTACGGTTCACGGCGGACTTTCTCGCAAAGACTGCTGTTCTTGTCGTCATATCCGGCATATCCCGGAGGCGCTCCTATCAGCTTTGATACGGCGTGTTTTTCCATATACTCCGACATATCCACCCTTATCATCTTTTTCTCCGAGCCGTAAAGACACTCCGCAAGAGCTTTTGCAAGTTCGGTTTTTCCAACTCCTGAAGGCCCTGCAAAGAGGAAAGATGCTGACGGGCGGTCGCCTTCACGAAGTCCTGACCTTGCACGGCACACTGCATCCGTGACCTTTTTCACGGCATCACTGTGACCTACGACACGCTTTGACAACTCCTTTTCAAGGAATGTGAGCTTTACTGCGTCCTCGACTGTTATCTTGCTGAGAGGTATACCGGTACGCAGGGAGACTACCGACATTATGTCCTCAGAGCTTATTACAGGCTTTTCTCCGGCGTTTACGATACGGTTGAGCCTTGTCATGCTGAAATTTTTACCCCGCAGGTCAATGAAGCGTGAGTCGCTTTTTCTTGCTCCGGTGTCCTGTTTTATACGGGCGCAGGCGCAGGCTTCGTCGATAACGTCAATGGCTTTGTCGGGCAGGAAACGGTCTGAGATGTACCTTGTGGAAAGTTCTATGGCGAGACTTATCATATCATCGGGTATCTCAACTCCGTGATAGCTTTCGTAGCGGCTTTTAAGTCCACGTATTATCTCGATACAGCTTTGGCTGTCAGGCTCGCTTATCTGTATGGACTGGAAACGGCGTTCAAGGGCAGGGTCTTTCTCGATAGTACGGCTGTACTCCTCAAGGGTGGTAGCTCCGATTATCTGTAGTTCTCCTCTTGCAAGCTGAGGCTTCATGATGTTGGCGGCATCAATAGCTCCCTCGGCAGCTCCTGCACCTACGATAGTGTGTATCTCGTCTATGAAGAGGATGATATTTCCGGCGCTCACAGCCTCGTCTATGCAGGCTTTTATACGCTCCTCGAAGTCTCCACGGTACTTTGCTCCGGACAGCACTGAGGTGAGGTCAAGGGAGAAGATATACTTGTTTTTCAGCGAGTCGGGGACAAGGTTACGCACAAAAAGCTCCGCCACGCCCTCTACTATAGCCGTTTTTCCTACACCGGCTTCTCCTATGAGACAGGGATTGTTCTTGTTCCTCCGTGAGAGTACCTGCAAGACACGCTCTACTTCTTTCATCCTCCCGATGAGAGGATCGTTCTTCTTTATCAGGGAGATATCCGTTATGTTCCGCCCGTAGCGGAAAAGGTTCGGCAGGTGGGAGAGCTTCGGCTTGACCGCTTCGTACAGCTCGCCACGCACGTCGGCTGAGCCTATTATTTCAAGTCCGCTGCATATACCGCTGAGACTTCCGCCTGCTTTCTTTATCACAGTACACGCACTGCATGACGGCTCTCGTATAATGGCTGCGAGGATGTGTTCCGGAGAAGCCTGATTTATCTGCTCCTTCCGTGCGATAGTGCATGAGCTGTCGAGTATGCGCTTTGTGGCAGTTGTGAAGTAGCGGTGGTTGAGTATTGACGGCGTACCAAGTCCTACAAGTTCGATCACAGCCTGCCTCAGGTCGTCGTAGGCTGTGCCGTTATCAATGAGTATCTCTGCTGCCGGAGTTGTGCCGTCCCTTGTCATTGACAGGAGGATATGCTCGCTGCCGACATAGGTGTGTCCCATTTCAGAGGCGATATCAACAGCTCCCTCTATGACCTCAGAAGCTTTCTTTGTGAATTTGTCCGTGTTTATCATTGTTATCTCCTTCCTGATATTCTCTACATTCTATTATGCCACCGGTAATGTGCGATAATAGTCGAAAACAATGCGGACTGAAAATATTTGTAACACTTTTTCTGCTATGGCATATTATGTAGTATGAAGCGCAGACAAAGCGGTTCAAATACATCACACAAAGGAGATAATTATTATGTGTAATTCATGCTTTGAGGGAAACAACTGTATGTGGATAATCCTCCTCATCCTCATCTTCATCCTTCTCTTCTCAAACTGCGGCGGCTGCGGATGCGGCAATGACTGCGGCAGCAACAACTGCGGCTGCGGATGCTGAATAAAACGAAAGGGCGGAGATATCCGCCCTTAACTAATTCATTATTTAGTTGTCAGAACTTAGCTATCAGAACTCAGAACTTAGTGTAGGGGCGGCGTTTCGCCGCCCGTGTGTCAATGCAACAATACAAATATAATATTGTTGCACGGACGTTGTTTGGGTATTTGCGGACGGCGGAACGCCGTCCCTACATGGGTTCATGTTTTTTTACGTGCAAGGCTAATGGCTAACGGCTGATAGCTAACAGCTCATTTCTGCGCTCTGAGTTCTGCGCTCGGACAACTCAGTTCTTCCCAGTAAACAGCTTTTTCGAGGCTTCAACCAGCATGGTCAGGTAGCGGAGCATTGGCTCGGCGATTATCGAGAAGTTCACGCAGAGAAGCACACACTTTACTGACATTCCGCTTACGCTGAAAAATCCTCCGAGGAATACCATTGTCAAGGTCATGAGAACTGCACAAAGTACCCATATTCCCCATTTGAGGGTATTCATAGGCTTGCTTATACGCAGGAGTATCATAAGTCCCACAACGCTCAGGAGTATCGTTGAAGCTGTTGAAATGTCCGACTGCTTTGATTCAAAGATGTTTCCGAAGAATATCATGGCTGCTACGATTATAGCGTCAGTTATGCCTGCCGGCAGAGCCTTGAGTAGTATGTTCGTCATGAATTTGCCCTTGATAAGCTCTCTGTTGGGTATCTGCGAGAGACAAAGTCCCGGCAGACCTATTGTGAACATACTTATCAGCGAGATATGCGCCGGTTTGAGAGGGTAGGTGATGCCGAGGAATATCGTCATTGACGACATTATCAGCGAGAATATATTCTTTACGAGGAACAGGCTTCCGGAGCGTTCAAGGTTGTTTACGACCTTTCGTCCTTCCATTACTACGTCAGGCATTTTTGAAAAGTCTGATTCAAGGAGTACCAGCTGTGATGCCTGTACTGCTGCTTCACTTCCCGATGCCATTGCCACGGAGCAGTCTGCATCTTTGAGGGCGAGTACGTCGTTTACGCCGTCGCCGGTCAT
>DEBW01000030.1:28729-28962 GCA_002348905.1 Ruminococcus flavefaciens
TTTACGCCGTCGCCGGTCATAGCTACGGTCTTTCCGGCTTTTTTAAGGGCACGTACAAACATACGCTTCTGCTCAGGAGTTACTCTGCCGAATACGGTATAATGCAGTATAGCGCTGTTTACGGCTTCCTCGGTCTTTAAAGTCGATGCATCTATATAGTTGTCGGCGTTCTGTATGCCTGCCTGCTTCGCTATCTCAGACACTGTAAGAGGATTGTCTCCGGAGATGACCTT
>DEBW01000030.1:29041-29309 GCA_002348905.1 Ruminococcus flavefaciens
GTTTGCAAGGACTAAGAAGCACAAAGGCTCGGTATCTGCGGTAAGTTCCTTTCCGTCGGGTGTACCGCTGTATCTGCCGAATACAAGCACTCTGTAGCCTTTTCTGCTGTTCTCAGATATCATTTCGCTGTACTCGCTCACCCTGTCCCTGAGGAGAAATTCAGGCGCACCAAGTACGTAAGAGCTGGATGAAAGGGTGGTGCTGCTGTACTTGAACTCGGAGGAGAATCCCGTGTATCCCAGTATCTCTCCGCCGGAGGGATGCGTG
>DEBW01000030.1:29430-29649 GCA_002348905.1 Ruminococcus flavefaciens
AGGACAAGTTCACTTTCGCTGTGACCTTCGACAGGCATGAATGAGACTACGCTCATGTTTCCCTCTGTGATAGTACCGGTCTTGTCAACGCAGAGAACGTTTACTCTTGCGAGAGTTTCGATGCACTTCATGTCGTGGACGAGTACCTTCTCCATAGCAAGTCTCATTGAGCTTATGGCGAGAGTTGTGCTGGCGAGGAGGAAAAGTCCCTCAGGTATC
>DEBW01000098.1:0-2536 GCA_002348905.1 Ruminococcus flavefaciens
CGTGACGGAGGTATTAAAACAACTGGTACTGACATCGACAAGATACTCCCTGCGGTATCACGTTTCGGCGGTGGCGGCGGAAACCGCAAAGCTAAAAAAGAGACTGTTATCGAGAAGCTCAAAGGGTTCTTTGAACGGTTTTGGAATATAGGATAAATTGCATTTTCTTTTTCAATATTGCCGTTGATACTTGTATCAACGCAGTAAAGATTTTTCAAAAGCACTTGAAAAACAACAAAACATGAATTTTTAACTACTCAAAAACCAATGTTTCGCAGATGTTCATGTAAAAAGGAGGTAGTATGATGTCAGAAATCGTAAATAATTTATGCTCAAACTGTGGCGCTAAAATGACTATTAGCAAAGACGGAAAATCGTTAGAATGTAGTTACTGTGGTACTTCATTTTTAATCAGAGATACAATCAACAATTATAATATAACTGTTAATAATTTTGAATCAAGCAATAATTATGCTGCGAATCTTAATGATAAAACCAAAGTTAAACCAAAAGAAATTCATCTCATTCCTGCATATGATTCTCAAAATGACGGATTTGTTATTCAGAAAGGAGTATTAACCTATTATAATGGTTCAAAAAGCGAAATAACTATTCCTGATGAGGTTACATCTATTGCAGACGAAGTATTTAAAATGAACAAAACAATAAAAAAAGTAACCATTCCTCCAAATGTAAAACATATTGGAAAAGGTGCTTTCAGTATGTGCAGTAACTTGGAATATATCACATTAAATGATGAAATAAAAACAATTGAAGATGAAGCATTCTATAATTGCATTTCACTATCACATTTTATTTTACCGGCATTATGTGATACTATCGGAATTAGAGCATTTGCTAATTGCCAATCACTTAAAAGTGTTAAAATTTCCACTTTACATCACATTACAAGCTTAAAAAATATAGATATTGAAGCATTCTCAAATTGCACATCATTGGAAATATTCGAACCATTTGAGCTAAAAAGAGAAAGTGCAACTACTATTTGGATAGCTAATCCTACAATTGGAAAAAAAGCGTTTTATAACTGTCATAATCTTAAAATTGATAAAGATTGGTTTGAGATTTTTTCATCCAAAACAATTGAAGAATATACTTTCTATGGATGCAACTGCATTGACGAAATAGTTTTACCACAACAAATCATTATTGGTGATTACGCTTTTTCAGAATGTAAAGGACTTAAAAAAATTACATTTGATAAAAACACATTAATAAGAAAATGTGCATTTAGAAATTGTTCAAAATTAAGCATAATAAATCTTCGTAATGAAACTGAGGTGGATACTATCATTACTTCAAATAATGCTTTTCAGTATACGCCGTTAATTAACCGATTAGAAAAGAATATTAGAAAAGGAAAATGTTTATACTGTAGTGGAAAAACTAAAACAGTCTTTGTTAGTGAACATTCGTTCTTTCCGAAAATTTGCGTAAAGTGTAGAAAAAAACAAGATTACGTAAATGATTTTGTAATAAAATCGGATCGGTTATTTATTAAAGAATTTAGAATTCAAAAACACCTCTGTATTTATTGTGGAAAAAAAACCAAAACCGGGAAATATGAATGTAAATCATGCGAAAAACTTCGTAATAATAAAAATAAAATATAAATCTAATTTCTTTTGTGATAGATATAACATTCTTACTTACTAATAAAAATAATCCGACTTGAATTTATATGCTTTCAAGCCGGATTTATTTATTCCAAAGTTTTCTTTAACCTTAATACTGGTTTAAAATAATCATTGAACTTGTATTCTATGGAGCAAGAGTAAGAGGCTTCACTAAAATGTTGAATATAATCCTCACCTAATTTAAATTGTAATGCAAAAGTAAACGCCTTCATTGCATAATAATTGGGGATTCTATCATATCCCAATTTTTCAAATTTTATTTTCACTTGTTTGCTAATTAAATTATTATCTCTTATTCCATCATAAAGTTCGCAAATAATTTCAGAAGAAAGAATATGGATATACATTATTTGTCTAAAATTATAATATTCTTCTATTTGTGTAAAAACTTCATTTAAAAAAGCTGAATTATCGTACTTCATTTTAAGATCAGCAATTAGCTCTGCTTCGTTTTTTTTATGCTCATTTTTTATTCTTTGGGCTTTTGTAGCTTCTGCATTTATCTTACTCTTTTTTGTTTCTTCTGTGATATTCAAATATAAAACTGGAATAAATAAAATAAATATCCCCAAAATGAGCAATGAACCTATAATCATAATTAAGAGCATAATAATATCATTCATAAATTCATCTCCATAAAACTTAAAATATCCCTCACGGTAATTTCATGAGTTAACATATTATGAATAAACGAGAAAAATAAAGAGCGTAATTAGGGAAAAATATTTTTGTGGGTACATTTTTGCTGCATACAACATAATTTTTCTTGTAAAAAAACACTCATGCAAGCAGTTGTTCACACTTTATTAACAGATTGTTTGCTCATGAAATTACCGTGAAATATCCCTTTGAAAATATTGACATACCCATTTTGATGT
>DEBW01000098.1:2627-3299 GCA_002348905.1 Ruminococcus flavefaciens
ACTGACTTAGCAAGATGGCTATTGTGCGTGTTTTATTATAACACGTTTAACATAGTGTGTCAAGCCTTTCAGTAATGTTTTAGCGGACTTTCTGAAAGGTTTGTTTTTTTGTTTGTGCATTAATGTGCAGCTTGACAACAGAATACTGAGATTTGAAGCGAATTTATTCATGCTTTACTCTTGTTGCTTTTCAAAACTGAGATTAGATTGCGAAATTAGTCAGTGATGAGGAACAATCGGAGAAATGTGCGATAAAGTGAGCCTGTTTAGCATAATACTAAATCAACTCTTTTTGTTTGTAAAGACAAGGCAGTATCCCCTATCGTTGATACTTGTATCAACATCAAAGGTATCATGAGCCATGAAGTATGAGTAAAGCGAAAGCGTGATGTGAAACAGCATCAACAAGGTACGCAAATACTTGACGATGTGACATAACGTAAACGCTTCTCGAATACAAACAGCAGCTATCAAATTACAAATATACACAGGTACGTTATTCAAGCTGTACCTGAAACCTACAGCTTGATAACTGCTTGTCACTTATATCACTTAGTGGTAAGTGCCAAGGGCATAATTATCTGTGCTTTTAGCAGTTGCCATGCTATATTGAAAAACACCACACAACAAACTGCATGGTGTTTTTCGATTTGGTTGCGGCGGCTGGATTTG
>DEBW01000098.1:3337-14968 GCA_002348905.1 Ruminococcus flavefaciens
GGTTATGAGCCCGACGAGCTACCTAGCTGCTCCACACCGCGATATTTAATACATTCGTCATATGACTATATTATTATATCATGCAGTAGTGGATTTGTCAACACCTTCAGAGATATTTTTTTATTTTAACAATAAAGTGCGGTAACTCTTTAATTTTTAAAGCCGTCTACATTATCATAATTACTTTCTTTCACATTATTCCATATTTTTGTAAAATCTCAATGTTAGCTTTTCTGCGATTTTCAAGTTCGTCAAGAGTTTGTTTTTTTAAAGCTTCATCCGAAACAAAAGCCTGCATTGTATTTAGTGAATTTTCTTTATTACGCTTACGCCTGTTTTGTATACGCTTTATAGTTTCAGGAGAAACTTTATTTATTAATGAATTATACGATTCAGCATATACTTTGTCACGTTCATCATAATATTTTTTCAGTTTTCCCATAGGGTCATCAAAAAGGAATTGTACAGCATAGTCAGTCTTTTCGTCAGTTGGCAATGGAAGTGGCGGTAATGAAATTTCACATGACAAAGTTTTTGATTTAAAATCGAAAAATTCATGGATATTTGTCACCTTATCCAAAAAAGGCAGAATCCATTTTTGGAATTCGAGTAAATTATCCTTTAAAGCTTCTATTATTGAATCTGGATTATCTTTACTGTAATAATAACCTGTGTATATTCTTGGATCGGGTTCTTCGCTGGAATTATCGCCTATAATTTTATATATCTCATTAGCTGACATTAACCAATAATCATTTGCTCTATAAGACTGGGTTATTCCAAGTTGTTTTGGAGTGTTATATAAAGTTGTTATCCCACCGAATCCGTAGATATGTGTAGTCATATCGCAAACGCCGATAATATGCAGTATATCCCCATTCATTACTCTTGCAAAGTAAAGGTTGCGACCTTTTATCCTCCTAAATCCCAAAGGTTCAAGTTCAGCACCAAAAATTTGCGTAAATGCAGCATTAAGTGTAAGCTTCTTCTCCTTTTTATCCTCAGCTTTTATTTTATCTTGTTCTTGAAAAAGGATGAGCTTTGAATTTAGTTTTTTTCGTCTTGATATCTCCTCATTTGCTATTTTCAACCATTCATTATTATTATAAAATTCCTCATAATGTTGTAGCCTTTGCATCTTTTCATTTTTAAACTTATCATAAATCATATTATACGATTCTGTTGTATATCGCTGTACTTTCCCATCTGAATCTATATACAATGCTGGCTGTCCGGCTTTTAGCTTATTGGCAGCTTCAGCAAAAATATATTCACTCTTTTTTTCCATGAATTCTCCGTATTTATCGGTTAAAACATATAAAAGTCCTTCGTTATAAAAAGACCTTGCTGTTTCGTTTTCAAAATCATTCATATTTTGATCAATATTCATATCTGACTTAAATATAAGGAAATACTCAATGCATTCATTTATATTAGTTACTCTGCTTAATACGGGTAACATTATATTGTTTACTTCTTTCATCGACTCAATAAGAGTATCTTTTATATTTTCATCTTTGCATATGAATTTAGAAAGCGCATTATAATAATTTTCATCATAATTAAAAAGATTAGTTTTTCTGTAGAATTCAGATAAAGATTCCAGCCAATTAATATTTTCACGTTGGCTTAAGTCAAATGACAGTTTAGGACGATATACGGTAGCAATACCACCTATTATATTAAATTCCGTATAGTTATTTACATGAGATACCAATTTGTATGTTATTACATGAAGTATTTCATTATTTATTATTCGCACATAATAAGGATATCTGCTTTTGACAAGTTTAAATTCCAACGGTTCGAGCATTTCACCGTAAACCTGCTTGAATGCAGCATTAAGTGTAAGCTTCTTCTCCTTTTTATCCTCGGCTTTTATTTTATCTTGTTCTTGAAAAAGACCATAAGATTTCAGCAATTCAATATTATTTTCTTTATTTTTCTGCAATATTGATTCAATTCTTTTGAATGATTCTTTATCGTTCATTAAGCGGTTACGAAGTGTTATATAATTTAATCTATCTATATTTTCTTGCTCTCTTATTTCATTTTCACGCTCTTTAAGTTTTTCAGGATTATTACATATTATTTGAGGTATGTTATTTAATTGATTGGTAATGTAATCTTCCATTCGCTTAATACCATCGTCATCATCATGCGTCAGAACTAATAAATAGCTTTCATTGTAATCTATTCTCGGATTATTTTCAAATTCATCAAGTTCACATAAATCAGTATCTATAAAATAGAACCTTTTAGCATATTTTACATATGATTCGAGAGTGACCACATTCTCTATATTAGAAAGAATAAATTCTTTTACAAGTTCTGCTGCACGTTTCATATCTTTAGTAAGACTCTCATTATCACTCATGTTACATTCATATCTTATAAGGTCAACAGCCAGTTTATTATATTCACCGTTGTAATAACTGTGAATTGTAGACAGCCAGCAGGTTGGTTCACCAGTCAGATCAATCTTTCTTCGATACAGAGAAATTGCTCCGCCATGTATCTCCATAGCTTTATGACCTACTATAGATGAAGATATATGCCTGTATGAAATGATATGCAGTATCTCATTGTTTATTACCTTTACAAAATACGGGTACTTTCCTTTCTTAAAATACTTATAGCCCATAGCTTCAAGCATTTCACCAAATACCAGCTTAAAAGCAGATACAAAAGTAAGTTTCTTTTCTTTAGCCGCAGCTTTCTTAAAATCAAGAAAAACAGTATGCTCGTCCTCTGTAGCTTCATCAGCTGAAAACGAAATATTTCTTTCATCCATGCCCAAAATCGGTGCAAGCTTCGCTAAGCCTTCTTCAACAAAGGTATAGTTTTCGCTTTCTTTGACGATATCGCAAAGCTTTTCCCATGAACTGCCCTCAGTTAAAAATGGCTTCCATGCATTTTCAGCCGGCAAAGGGATATTCTCCCCGAAATAATCATCAGCTCGCCCCATAATAAGAGTATCAGCCTTTTTACCGTCACTTCCATACATCTCCATGATAGCACAATCGCTGTCGATTACATTTGTGTTGACACAGGTCGTACCAAGCATTTTTGCGATTTTTCCTGCATCAGCTGCAGCATTTCCCTCATCATATTCTTCGGATGCGATAGTCACCCATTTGCAGTTGTCAGCGAATCGCAAAATATATGATTTTTCGCTTTCATCACCTTCACAGGTCACATATCCTTCCTTTTTCATCGCCTTGCAGAACATATCAATGAACTTTTTGCTTTTGACCATTCCTTCATTGTATATCTGCGTTGATGTAAAAAAATTGCCCATTTTTATACCTCCTGCTAAAAAAATATCCGCATAGATAGCCATGCAAATCTTTTGGCGAATAATCATATTCTAAAAATTAAAAGCCACAGCATATTTGAAGTCATCAAAAATGCCGTGGCTCAGATTATTTATGGACACAGCGAAGTTTCAGACTCCGCAATCCTCATAGTCCTTCCATTTCTCGAAGTAGACCTTATTGCTCCAACTCTTGTAGAGAATATAGAGTATAGAGCTTACAGCAAGGAATACAGCTCCCACGATAGGCAGGAACATATTCAGAACCTTCTTAGGGTTAATTTCCTCTTCATTTTTATGCTTATTCATAATATCACTTTCAATCCTTTATTATTCTGCATCGCCCTGAGTTTCGATACTTCCGTCCTGACCTGCAGCACCTGCACCGGCAGCTCCGCCGTTCATTTCAGCCATAAGTCTCTGTAACTCAGCGTCAACCTTAGCGTCATTTTCAAGCTGTGCAAAAGATTCCTGAAGGTCGATATCATTATCGTTTCCGGATATCTGTATAAATGCGTCAGCCTCAGCTTCTTTGCGCTGTACCTTTTCTTCCATACGGTCAAGCTTCTCTATAGCGCTGTTTCCGTCGAAACCGCCCTGTGAAGCAGCGAGCTGTCTCTTTGTATCAGCCATCTGAGCACGGGCAATGAGCATAGCCTGACGGGACTTAGCCTCTTCGAGCTTAGCCTTGAGTACTTCTACCTGATTGCCGATAGCCTCAGTCTGATTAGAGATAGACTCGAACATCTCCTTGTAGGTTTTAACCTCCTCGTCAGCTCTAACCTTCTTTGAAAGAGCCTTCTTGGCAAGATCCTGATCTCCCTTAGCAAGAGCGACCTTAGCCTTAGCTTCCCAGTCATTGGAGACCTTCAGGGCGTCGTTGTACTTTTTCTCAGCAAGACGGGAACTTGCAATAGCCTTACCGTAATTCTGAGTAGCCTTGTTGAGTTCCTTCTGCATATCAACAATTATCTGTTTGACCATTTTCTCCGGATCCTCAGCTCTGTCGATGAGGTCGTTGACATTAGATCTGAGCAGGTCACTTAGTCTTGAAAATACTCCCATTAATGTTCCTCCTGTTCATGGAAAAGTAGAGATGTCTGAATACAGTGCGAAATACTGCACCGCTGTTATTATTATAAAGTAAAAGTTTTAGATTGTCAAGTGTTTTTGGGCTTTTTAACTTAATTCTGTCTGTTGATATCCACAATAACTATCTCCGACTTTGTACCCGTTTTGAAAGGCAGTGCCCAGCCGGAAATACCGCTTGTAACGATAAAATCAGTATCTTTCCGGTGTTCAAGACCGTAGAAAGCGTCATTAGCGCCAAAAAGCACACCTATCTGACCGGCAGGAAATAACGGACCTCCGTGGGTATGTCCGGAGAGTACGAGGTCAGCGCCTGCATCAGCTTCGGCATCGTAATCGTTAGGCTGGTGGTCAGAAACTATGCAGTACTTCGACTTGTCGATGTCATTCACAAGTTCTTCCATAGTGAGACGCTCTTTATTTGAGCGGTCATTTCTGCCGACGAGGAGGAAATCATCTCCAATAGGGCATATCTCATCTTCGAGAATGATAATGCCATTGCTGGTCAGAGACTTTCTGAGGTCATCCTCTGAAAAGTCACGGTAACCTTCCGAATAGTAGCCTTTATCGTGATTGCCAAAGACGAAATAAACTCCGTATTTTGAGTTTATTTCACCGAGAGCCTGACAAGAACGTTCCATATCCGCTTTACAGGAATCATCGTCAACAAAGTCTCCGGCAACGACAACGATATCAGGTTCGCATTCGTCTATACGCTTCATTTGTTCAGCAAATTTTTCACCGTCGAGAGTAATACCAAGGTGAGAATCGGCAATGAGAGCAATACGCACCCCCTGCCCTTTTATCTTGTCGCTGCTGAGCTGATAGTTCGTGATGTCGATATGATGAGCAAAATACCAGCCAAAGGCAAGGTATACAGCCGTTATGGCGATGGCGGCAGCTCCAGCCCAGTTCTTCTCAAACTTTTTGCCTGATATCATCCTTACTATCTTTACAACGAGGTCGCAGAGCATCCAGAATATGAACAGATGTATCATAACGATAGCAACTGACCATATATTCACAATGCACCAGCTTCCGCATATCACAGCAGGTATAGCTGCTGCTGCTATCCACGAAAGGAGTTTATGCTTCTCGCCGAGCTTTTTAATAAGGCTGAACCTGTGAGAACCGCAGATAAGGTAAACGGCGCCGCCTGCTGAAACAGCAAGTACGGCACCGAATATAGCCAACCACATAAATTAGTCCTTGATTGCTTCCTTGATAGCGGAAAGAAGCTCGTCATAGCTCTCAAATGCAGGGAACTGAGGATAATCCTTCTTTATCTGCTCAGTGCTGCGGAAGAGGAAGCCAGCCTTGCTTGCCTGTATCATACCAAGGTCGTTGAAGCTGTCGCCGCTTGCGATAGTCTCATAGCCGATAGACTGGAGAGCCTTAACGGTAGTGAGCTTAGACTTCTCGCAGCGCATCTTGAAGCCTGTAATCTCGCCGTCAGGAGCAACTTCGAGGGTATTGCAGAATATAGTAGGCATACCGAGCTTCTTCATAAGAGGAGCTGCAAACTGTGTGAAAGTATCGCTGATGATTATTACCTGGCAGAGTGAACGAAGCTCGTCAAGGAACTCCTTAGCGCCCGGCATAGGATCTATTTTAGCTATAGTGTCCTGTATCTCCTTCAGACCAAGACCATGCTCCTTGAGAATGCCGAGACGCCATTTCATGAGCTTGTCGTAATCAGGTTCGTCACGGGTAGTTCTCTTGAGTTCAGGGATTCCGCTTGCTTCAGCAAAAGCTATCCATATCTCAGGAACAAGTACGCCTTCGAGGTCGAGGCAGGTGATATACATTGACATAGTAGATTCCTCCAATGGGATAATTTTTTTAGCTGCACATAAGTACAAGCTATGATAATAATATTATACAACAAATTCCGGATTTTGTAAAGAGCATTTCTATGAATAAAAATCAAAAGCGGACACATTTCTGCATCCGCTCATGTCATCGAAAAAGTACTATTTATTCAAAATTGCAACACGGACGGCGAATCGCCGTCCCTACAATCGGGAAATTTATCGTAGTTTTTGTAGGGACGACCATTGGTCGTCCGCTAATTTTACTGCAAATATTTTGTTTATTGACAGACTAAGCGGACACATTTCTGCATCCGCTTAGAACATTTATAGTTTATTTCTCTTGAAATAAAGACCTACCGATTCGACAGCAGAAAGACCTACTACCACGGCAATAGTACCGATAAGTGAAACAATATACAGAACAAACGCAAGTCCGAAGCTGCCTTCGTGCTGTGATATCATCAGGAATCCGGGGAATATCTGAGCGATCGCCGACAGTACGTATATCAGCGAAGCAATAGACTTGAATGCTCCGATTCCCGAAACAAGTGTTATAGCGCTTACAGCCATTGCAAGCGAGAGGTATACTGCTGAATTTTTCAGCATATTAGCCATACCGCTCAGACCGTCCTTATATTCAAGTCCGAGTGAACCGCTGTAGAGCAGGAAGAAAGCAACAGCGCCGATAACACCGAGTACAGCAACGAGTATAGTTGTCTTGAAGCCCTTTGCAGCAAGCTCACGGCGGCGTTCTTCTTTGAGTTCGAGCATCATGCGGAGACTTTCCTTTGAATCCTTCTGATCGGATACGAGCTGGCTTGATACAGCCTTTTTAGCAGCCTCTTTCTTGGCATTTTCGAGGTCTTCGTCAACGAACTTAGGCACATACTTAGGCGGTTCAGGCTCATCATCAAGGATAGGTGCTGAGATTGGAGTTTCCGGCTCAGGAGCTTTTTCCTTCTTCGGAGGCGGAACATAGTTGTCCTCATCAAGCACAGGAGCTGAAACAGCCGGTGCAGGAGCTTCTGCGCCAAGCTGCTGACGGCGCATAGAGAGTACCTGCTGACGCTTTTCCTCAGGCAGTTCATTGAACATAGCCTGCTGTTCAGGGCTCATGCCTGAGATTATCTCCTCGTCGCTGAGAATAAGCTTTTCAGGCTCACTGTAAGCAGCAGGAGCAGTATAATTGTCGTCGTCGAGTACAGGAGCAGTTACTCCTGTCGGAGCGCCCTTTTTCTCAGATGAAGGCTCGGAATAGTAGTAGTTATCATCATCAAGAACAGGAGCAGCTACGCCGGTAGGAGCACCTTTTTTTGCTGATGCCTGCGGGATATATGCGTCCATATCATCAAGTACAGGAGCAGCTACACCGGTAGGGCCGTTCTTTTTTTCTGATGTATCAACGTATCCGAAATCATCAAGTACCGGTGCAGCTACATCTGAAAAATTCTCCTTTTTTGGTGCAGGCTCAGAATAGTCTATATCATCCAGTACAGGTGCAGTGATGTTATTCTCATCGTTCATAGTTTCACCTTCTATTTTTCATAAATTCAGTTATAGTACCATTTCCTCCGGTGGAGAGGAAAGCGTAAAATCCAAGTATCCATGAAGCGTCCTTTGAATCTACGATACCGCTGATATCAACGTCAGCAGCATAGTAACGGCTTAGTCTCAGTCCGCTTCTGCCAACTGTTGAGAGTTTTGAATAGGCAGTAAGCACGTAAGTTGCGTCAGTTGAGTCAATATGTCCGTTGCTGTCGATATCGCCGAGTGAATAGCTGAAATAGCTTGCCGGCAGTTTATACGCAGAAGAACTTACCGGATAATTTGCTTCAAAGCTGCCGTTGTCGTACTCAACATAAAGCGGAGAGTAGTCATGCTCCCACTCGTTAAAGATATGCTTGTTTTTTCCGGCGAATTCATCGAAATCATCTTTTCCACGAAGCAAGAAGATGTATTCTTTTGCACCGGTCTGAGCTTCCCATGTAGCGTCAAAGTAGTAGTTCTTTCCGTCTACATTTACAAGATTCCAGGTATGATTGTCGCTGTTGCCAGTACCCGGAACAACTCTGCATTTAACTCCAAGCTCAGTGAGAAGTCTGTATGCAAGTACAGAATATCCCTGACATACGGCTTTTTTCTGTACGGCTGCACCGTAAGCAGAGAAAACCCTATCATCTTCAATAGAATCGGCATACTTTACTTTACTTGTGAGCCAGTCATATACAGCGTGGACTTTTTCAAGGTCAGAACCTTTGCCGATATCAAGGGAACTGATTATTTCATTTACCGCAGAATCGACTGCTTTTTCCTGAGCAGCGGTAGTATGATAGCTGGCAGTATATTCAATATTAAGAACATTTCCGCTCTCTTTTGCTTTAAACTGATAGCCGCCGAAATTCCAGCGGATATAATCACCCTCTGTAGGTACTCCGGTATCAGCAAGAGCAAGCTCTGCTATCTTTTCGATATCGGTCATTACACTTTCCGGCGGAAATCCCCAGTCGAAAGCATCCTTATCAACAGACACGGTAAATGAGGTGTCACGGTTTCTGAGGTGCTGACGAAGGTCTTTTGCAGCAGCTTCAATACTGCTTGATGCTTCATAGCTGCTTGAAATTATGGCAGAAGTGTCATTTTCAGTTACAGCAGCGTATGCAGCCGGTGCAGAAGCAGCCGGAAATGCAACAGTCAATGTGAGAAAGGCGGATAAAATAAGTTTTGGCAGTTTCATAGTCATCCTCCTTTACTGAAAGTGAGATATCGCTATCAGACTCTCTTTCTTTATTCTTTTTTTGTTTCTTTATATTAACGCACGGGCGCACATCGTGCGCCCATACTGCCTTGTACAGAAGCAGACATCATCTGCCCTGTCAAAGCATTTTCAATCATCTTTCAAGGATCTGAGATCTGTCAGGACCTGTGCCTACCATGCTTACGTGGCAGCCAACGAGTTCTTCAAGTCTTGCGATGTACTTCTTGCAGTTCTCAGGAAGCTCGTCGAAGCTCTTGCAGCCGGAAATATCCTCTGTAAATCCAGGGAATTCCTCGTATACAGGAGTGCATCCTTCAAGCTCTTCAAGAGTTGCAGGGAAATGCTCAGTTACAGTGCCGTCAGGCTTCTTGTAAGCTACGCATATCTTGAGAGTATCAAGGTTTGCGAGAGTATCGAGCTTATTGATAGCGAGACTATCAAGACCGTTTACTCTTACAGAGTGACGTACTATAACAGCATCGAACCAGCCAGTTCTTCTTGGTCTGCCGGTAGTAGTACCGAACTCGCCGCCTACGTTTCTGATCTGCTCGCCTATCTCGTCATCAAGCTCTGTCGGGAATGGTCCCTTGCCTACTCTTGTGGTATAAGCCTTGGCAACGCCGATAATATTTGTTATTACCTTAGGACCTACGCCTGTACCAACGCATACGCCTGCTGAAAGCGGATGTGAAGAAGTAACGTAAGGGTATGTACCGAAGTCGATATCGAGAAGTGTAGCCTGAGCACCCTCGAACATTATAGTCTTGCCTGCCTTGTGAGCCTCGAATGTGAGTACAGAAACATCATCAACGTAAGGGAGAAGTCTCTTGCCGTACTCAGTATACTCAGCAGTAACAGCATCAAGGTCGAAAGCGTTTCCGCCGTAAACGTCAGTGATGATCTTGTTCTTGAGCTTGCCTGTAGACTGTATCTTCTCAGCAAGCACCTCAGGATGAACGAGGTCGTATACTCTTATGCCGCATCTCTCATACTTATCCATATATGTAGGGCCGATACCTCTCTTTGTAGTACCGATGTCCTTACCGCCTCTGAAAGCCTCAGAAAGACCGTCGAGAGAGATATGCCAAGGCATAACAACGTGAGCACGAGGGTCAATTTTAAGGTTAGCGGTAGAAATGCCTCTGCCTTCGAGGCTGTCAAGCTCGCTGATGAAGTCCTTAGGATCAAGAACTACACCTGCACCGATAAGGCAGAGAGTATCCTTATAGAGAATACCGGAAGGGATGAGGTGGAGCTTATAAACTTCACCGTTGTTTACAACTGTATGACCGGCGTTATTACCGCCCTGTGAACGTACTACAACATCAGCACGGGAAGAGATTATGTCGATTATCTTACCTTTTCCCTCGTCTCCCCACTGTGTTCCGACAACAATATTAGCAGGCATTATGATTCCTCTTTTCATAATAATAATATCGTGCAAACGCACAATTACAATTCATTATATCATACCTTAAAACAAAATGCAAGTGCTTTAGTGCAATGAAATTCAATTATATTATTTTTTTATAAGTTTTACGAAATACACTGCATTTACTATAACATTTATAATGTATATGCTCCGAAAATCAACAAAGTTGAAAACTCTGTTGAAAAGCTGTTAGGCAATGTTGAAAATTCAGAATTTCAATTGACTTTGTTTAAAATTATGCTATAATATAATTAATATAATACGAGGAGGTATCTTCATGTCAGAGTTGATATTAACATTAAGTGATATTCAGCGTATCGTGAAACCGCTTGCTGAAAAATATCATATCAGCGAAGTGTACGTTTTTGGTTCTTATGCAAGAAGTGAAGCAACGTCAGCCAGCGACATTGATTTTCTTGTGTTCGGAGGGAAAGACTTCAAGCTGACCTCTATATTTGCCTTTGCCGAAGAACTGAGAATGGTCATACAAAAGGAAATTGATGTCTTTGAGATAAATGAAGTTAACCGTGACAGTGCTTTCTATGATACTATAATGAAAGAAAAGGTGAAAATAGCATGAAATATTCTGATGAACAGCGTATTCAGAAAATATACGAAAACGCTGATAAGCTTCAAAACTACATCAAAGAGAATAACATAACAAAAGAAGCACTGTTGAACGACTACGCTTTACAGTGGCTTGTAACAACACCACTCTATAATATTGGTGAACACGTTTACAATCTCTCGGATGATTATAAAAAAGCACATTCTGAAATACAATGGTTTATGATAGCAGGCTTGCGTCACAGACTTGTTCACGATTACGACGGCACTAACTGGAACATAATTGCAGATGTTGTTTTTGAGGAGCTTCCGATCCTGATTGAACAGGTAAAAGCTTTAATAAAATAAATCAGTACCAAGCAAAACATCAGCATCCTAAGCTGTTTCTTTAAGATTATTTTAAGAAAACCGCTATATAATACAGACTATAGAAAGCAAATATAAATTATTTGCATCAGGGAAAGTTATTATAGAAAATACATATTAAGGAGTTTGATGAAAATGAAAAAGTTCAACGCTAAGAAGCTTATTGCTGGTCTTTCCTCAGCTGCCCTCATGGCTGGAGTTATCCCCTCTGCTGTAACATCAGTTCAGGCAGCCGAAACAGCCACTGCTTCAATATTATACGGCGACGCTAACCTCGACGGCAAAGTTACCG
>DEBW01000085.1:0-1189 GCA_002348905.1 Ruminococcus flavefaciens
CCAATCGGTCAATGCATCTGTATTTTATAGAATTCCTCTATTTCAATAAAAAATGCATCAAATGCTTCTACTTCATTGTAATTACGTCTTAAATAATCATACCACGATTCGATGGATTGAATATTATATTTTTTTTCAAACCACTTCTTAAATTCAGTATAGCTTTTGATACAATAATTTTTTTGATTTATAATCATCGCATATTCAAAGCCATCTAAAAAACTTTTGAGTTTTTGTGCTGATTTTTCTCCTAAAAATGCCCCAGGATATTTTTGTATCATTAATAAAAGTTCATAAAAATTTTTTGGAGTATCCATTACATCACCTACTAAAAATCAATAAAGCTTATTTGTAATTCTCCACTAATAGCAAAAAAGCCATCTTTCCATTTATCATACTCTATTCCTTCTGGAAAATAGGTACTCCAATTATTGATTATCTTTTTCTTTAGTGATGTTGTGATGAGTTGCCTATTCATACCATGTCCCATTCACTTTTGTATTTTTTCAATTATACACTCATGCTTTTTAGTCTCAGCATCATAGCTTATCCCAACAAGAATGATTTCGCCGGTGTATTCCGCAGTTTTGTCGGTATACTGCTTGCGCTTTATCTGCTCAATGGCGGTGTCAGCAGACTTGTTCCACTTTAATTCTATAACCATTGCAGGCTTGTCAACATTCTTTCGTGGAATAAAAACGAGGTCAGCAAATCCTTTTCCGGTAGCAAGTTCACGGTGAATGATGTACTCTTTTCTTGCCGAATAATACGCAAGAGATATAACACAGCTTAACGACATTTCGTTATTATAGCCTATGATTGAAGCATTTTCATCGTGTGCTCTTTCAACCAACTCAGAAACTTTTTCAGCATCGCCGTCAATCGTTGCCTCAATCAATTCATCAGACGAGCGTATAGCATTCATGACAGTCTCCCAGCCGCCGTCCTCGATTGAATTGATGAACTCCTGCTGGACTTCGCTGTTCGGTATCCACACTTTTCCGTCGTTATAGGTAAGATATCCGAGATGAATGAGCAGCGTAAGCACATCGTCTGCGCTGTTGAATGTGCTCATATCATTTTGGAATTTTCCGGTATTAACACTTACTTTTTCACCTGCGATCATATCAACGACTTTTTCACGGAGTCCGTCAAAATTCATCTGGATGTAGACTTTGAGTGCTTCATA
>DEBW01000085.1:1462-11227 GCA_002348905.1 Ruminococcus flavefaciens
ATTTCAGTGAACATATTCAAAGCTGAGTGAATACCATATTTTTTTATCGGCAGTATTCCTGTCATGTATGCAAGTGCAACGTAGCTTTGGTCTTTCAGGATATCTCTGAGAAAATCAAGATACTTCTGCTGAAATTCCTTATCATTTTTATGCTCACGAAAAACGCTGTCCCACTCGTCAATAATAAAAACAAAAGGTACTTTGTATTGAGCGAAAACCTTGTTCAGCACATTAAGCAGCGTGACACGACGTGGCATTTTCAAATCAGGAAATTGCTCCGTGATCTCGTCAATTATATCTTCGGAGATAAATCGAACCATTTCATCAATACTCTGAGCCTCACCCAAAAAGCTCACCATATTAATGTGTATCACATTGTACTTGTTAAGGTGTTTCTCAAAATCAGCATCGGAGGCTATCTTATACTTGCTGAACATTTCCTTAGAATCACAGCCTTTGCTATAGTAGGCAGCAAGCATATTCGCAGCCATAGATTTGCCGAAGCGTCTTGGTCTGCTAACACATATAAATCGCTGCTCGGTATATATCAATTCATTGGTATACTTAATAAGTTCACTCTTATCCACATAAATTTTTGAATTAACTGCTATCTGAAAATCTATATTATCAGGATTTAAGTATATTCCCATAACTGTTCCTCCTTTGCGCTGTTCTTTACATTTATTATACATTATAACCTCTGAAAAATCAACTGTTCGGGAATATAAAAACTCAGGCATTATTCTCCGTAACCTGTTATTTTTTCCGGATTTTTTTGATTATTCTTAAATAGTAAAGCTATATGCTCGAACCTTTGCAGAGCAGGAACGCATTGATGATGTGTTGGAGAAGGTAATTAGCAAATTATAACAAAAGCAAGATAATTTTTAGTTTTCTGTAAACTCACTTAAAACATATGATTATAGCTATACAAAATTCAAAAATAAGAAATATAAAATTTACATTTAGTTGCAACATATAACAAAATAGTATATAAAAAATTGTATCATCTTCTAAAGATTTCATATGCAGATTTTTTCTCTTTTTCTTTAATTGACAAAAAAAGCCGCAGCTGTTATAATTAATTATATCAATACAACAAAGCTGATATTTTTGCCAGCAATTAAAGTTAAAAGAACATTCATATATTTTAGCTGTAAGCAGAAAGTGAGGTAAGTTTTTTGAAAGTAAATAATACAAAAAGAATATGGGCGTTTGTACTATCTTCACTTTTATGTATAGAACAAGTTGCTTTTTCACCACATTTGACGTCAAAAGCTGATAACTCAGCAAAGAGTTCTGAAAGTGAACTTTTTCCCGCCGATTCAGTTGACGCAGCACAGCTAATTCACGATGACAGACTTGTGGATAACAACGACGGAACTTTTACATTTACGTCGAAGATATCATCTGAATACTCTTATTCAGATACAAGTACAAGCCGATTGAAAAGCAAGGACGATTATTACACATTTAAAAAGCCTGGTAAATACCTTATCGAACTCTGGGGCGGCGACGGCGGTGACGGCGGCAGAGCCTTCCTGTCAGGAAGAAACGGTGTTGGCGGTCAGGGCGGTTTCGTTTACGGAGTCCTTACAGTCGCCGCTGACGAGGTCGAAGGTGCACCTAATGAAAAGAAACTTTTCTATGAAATAGGAAGTAAAGGCGAAAGTAAGACCTTTGACGTTTCGGGCGGCGGTACAGGCGGTGACGGCGGCGGCGCAGGCGATATAACTTTCATTTCGGTCGGTGCAGGCGGCGGTTACTCGGCAGTATATCTGGTCGATGCAGACGATACCACCTTTACTACGCAGGACAAAAACGATCCAAGCGTCGATGGTGAAACGAAATCCAGAGACAGCACAGACAAAGTATTGATGATCGCAGGCGGCGGCGGAGGCGGTGCAGCAGGTGCAAACGGTTTTCACCTTACGGCATTGATATTGAAGATGCACGGTGACGGCGGTGACGGCGGTACAAAAAGCAGCTCAATAAGTGCAACTCCTTCGATAGGCAATTTCACTTCGGGTACTTACTACGCTGGTGAGGACGGAACAAGTTCCAGCAGTAAAACAAGTTACGTCGGAAAAGGCGGAACTGATAAGCCTCAGGGACTTGCCAAAACTACGATAGG
The DNA here is from genome assembly GCA_002348905.1 of Ruminococcus flavefaciens. Taxonomy (GTDB): domain Bacteria; phylum Bacillota; class Clostridia; order Oscillospirales; family Ruminococcaceae; genus Ruminococcus; species Ruminococcus flavefaciens_O. The sequence goes on from DEBW01000085.1 coordinate 3,597, forward strand.
ATTAATGACCGCAAGTACATACGCTAATGACTGGCAGATGACATATCATCCTGAACTTAACCGAGGTGTTGGCGGTGCCGGAAATCTCCACGGCGGCGGTGGCGGTGCCGGTTTCGCAGGTGGCGGAGGCGGAATACAGAATGTATTTCTGGACGCTAACAGTGTCGGCGGAGGAGGTGGCGGTTCTTCCTACGTTAAGGAAGCAACCTCTAACTTTGAACCATTTGATACGAATATCCCTGAGGATTATTTCGTTCCGCAGGATGTTGAACGTGAAAATGGCGGCGGTGCGGTAGTAATAACATATCTTGAAAATAATGATTACTATGATTATCTCAGCAGCGTTACTATCAGCGGCAAGGTGTCGCAGTATTTCGATATACAAAGTGCGACATATTCGCAAAGCGGAAGAACTCCGTATACTATCAGCCCGACAAGCGAAAATGTTATATCGTTCAGCGGTTCTATAGCACCTCAGTCATCAGGTCTTAATATAGGACATCCAAAGGAGACTCTGACGCTGACGTTAAGGCTGAAGCCTAAACCAGATTTTATAGGCGGAAACGATGTACCGATATTTGATGTCAACTCAGATAATATGGCATTTACGTGCAGTTCAAACGAAGCATCTCCCAAAACCTGTACTTTAATTAATGTTACAGACAGTACGGAAAAAGATATATCACACGTAAATGTTCCATATTCGCTGAATTTCACAGTAAACAGCCTTATTAAAGGCATTGGCGAGGAATATGATTCCAACGATCTGATAAATAAAAGGATAGATCCGGATAATTCGGATCATATGCAGGATTTTATCAGTGATATAACCTATTCCGTCTATGAAGCGAACGAAACAACAGAGTTCAGCAGCTATACTGTTCTGGATTCAGACGCAGGCACAACCAGGACGTATAACGTCAGGGCAGAGCTTACGCCAAACAGTAACAGTCCGGCTAAAGTCGGCAGGCAGGACATTAACAGTAACAATGTTATTTCCAGGAATACGATAGTTAAATTCGTGGAAGAAGCTCCTCTCAATGTTGACGGCTTCAGCGTAACCGCCAAGAAAAACCTCTCATATGATGTGAACGATGACACCTACGCTCTTGACCTTGACCTGAATATCACGCATAATGATTATTCTTCTATCATACATGACACCCATTATCTGCTTGCAATGACTCAAGGCACTGCATTAAAAAACACATACAAAAGCGCCTCAGCCACTTACAATATTAACGTTACGTCAGACGGCTGGTATTATATACAAGCCTGGGGCGGTAATGGAGGAAAAGGATATTCCTCATCAGGAGGTGCTGGCGGAACAGGTGGATATATAAGCGGATTTGTTTTTGCAAGAAAAGGTCAGCGAATCTATCAGCATATAGGAAACTACGGCAGTTCAGGCACTAATAATTCTAAAAATGGAAAAGGCGGAAAATATACAGCTATATATTTACTTGAAAGCACTGATGATGCAACTGATACAAATATACTAAATGACTCTGATAAGATATTGATGATCGCAGGTGGAGGCGCAGGAGGAAACAGCAGCGGAACTGCTGGTTCTTCCGGCAGCATCGGCACTTATGAAACAACTTTTCTGGGATTAGATAATTACAATGGTCATGACAGTCTTACAAGCGGAAATACTTCACAGGAAGCCGGACCGAATTATCTTAATGAAAGTCTTGTAAATCTTGAAAGTGTGACATTCATCAATACTTTCAACGATGAGATCATAATTGAACGTCCTGCTCTTGATACTTCAAATAGTTCATCATGGAGTTTTTCCAATTCAGACAGAAACGTAAATTATGGTGTAGCTGCTTTAACACGATTAACTAAAACAGAAGATATGACCGGTGAACTTGCGAGCCTGAAAAAACGTCTTTCTGATTTCATAGTTTCCGAGGAATATTCAAAGTATTTTGATGTTCAGGATATATTAATAGACGGAGAATCTATTAATTCTGCTGATTCAGAAAACATTCCTGTAAGTATTCTGGACTACATCAGTTATACAGATCCTGATCCCGGTTATAGTAATAATACAACAACTTATTACCAAAAGGCAGATATATCTGCATATAACAGTACGACACCTATCAACAGAAAGGTAACTGTTAAACTAAAACGCAAAACCGGATTCATCGGCGGTAATGATGTACCGCTGCTTGATGAAGCAATAAACGCTCAGTACGACAAAGTTAGTCAAGCAGATATAGCAGCTGTAAAAATAACGCATAACAACTTAACAGAAAGCATTGATGATGATGTCAAGGGAGTACCGCCTGACGAGCTTACCGATTACGCTAATGTCGAGATAGACAGCAGCGGCGTTGGATGGCTTAACAGGATAGATGCGAATACGACAGAACAGCTGCAAACAGATTATACCGTTCCTTACGGCGGTGATCTGAGTACATATATCGCTCCGGATACTATCGACATAACAGATGATGAGCCTTCAACATGGCATGATGATTACGTTAACAGACTGACGCAGACTATTACACCTCCTCTGGATACTCAGGTTACAGAGGATACAAGCTATATACTCAAAGCAACACTTGCTCCGAAATATCCTGATGATACTGACCATACATCTCTCAATGCCGTAGTACGTGAGCAAATGTCTGCCAAGGATACCAACATCATGATAAACGTCCATGTCCAGTATAGTATCTCAGCTTCGGACACAGGTATTGATATCGACAAGAATGGATTTAAGTTCACAAAGGACGATATCAGAGAAAACGACCTGGTTATCAAGATAACTCCGAAAAGCGGTTATAACTTCCCGTTATCCGCCACAGATGATACGATGTTTGATATTGACAGTATCATTTCAGATGTAAGCGGTATAACCGGATTCAATGCAGAAACGATGCTAAGTTCAAGCGTAGCTGATAATTGTATTTACCTGACGATACCAAAGAATAATATCACCGGAAATATCGGAATAACCGGAACTGCAAACCCTGATACAAATACAGTCTACTACTTGTACGAGGTATATGATCCAATTGACTCCACTGAACCTATAAAAACCGTGAAGAAAAAAGTCGGGGATTATTTAGTTGGTCAGGAAATTCCAGCAAGTGATATAAGCCTGCCATTCGATCCTGATTATTCAACATCCCCTGCCCTTTTCCCAAAAGGATACGAAAGTTACCTGTGGTCATGGGGTGACGGTGAAAAATACGACGGAAACCAAACCCGCACAATGGGCGATTCCGATATGTATCTGTTAGGAAGATACCTCGAAAAAACGTATACGCTGACGATAAACTACATAAAGTATGGTGAGTCTAAGCCGTTTAGGGTATATAGCTCTCCTCAGTATACAAGGTTCAATGAATCAACAGGCGTATATGAAATGGCTCTGAAAGCCGGCTCACAGTACTATGTCATATCACCGCAGATGGACGGTTATGCTATTGATAAACCGGTAATTGCCGGTACAGTCGGAGATTCTGATCCGGAACCTGAAACCGTTACCTACTTGCGTACATTAAATAATTTTATATTATATCAGATCGAATGTGATGCTTACGGAGTACCTACGGGAGTGTTCAGCAGAGCTGACAGCATGAATATTGATATGAATGCAAATGAGATCCTATATTATACGCAGTTTAAGAAAATAACTCCTGAAGCTCCTGCTGAACCATATTACGTCGAAGAGGAAGTTGACAGTATCGGTGCAACAGGTGTTTACTACGTTTACTACAGAGCAAAGCTGAAACGTGTATCAGTTCACTTCAATGAAGTACAGAACGGTGTACCAGATCAGCCTTATGCCGGTGATGTTACTATAGGCATTAAAGCCGGACAAAACAACACTGTATCACTTGCAGCAGGCAGAGAGTTCAGTTACGATCCGGATACTGATACATATAAAGGTATGCCGAGAGCTGTATGCAATAACTACATATTCGACGGATGGTACGATTCATCAGGTAAACTTATAAAAGAAGATGATATCATACCGGATACAGATGAAACAATAGAATTGTACGCTCACTGGAAATCAGATCAGGTCATAATAAGCGTTGATTACAGATATGCTTACAATGCGGTACCGGTCGGAGGTTTTGAGGCAGGTGATCTTATCAATGAGAATGATATTACATCTGATCCGCAGAACAATCAGGTTACAAGGTCGGTAACATACGGCATGAGCTACAGCATTGCTTCCCCGACAGTAAACGGTTACAATGTGGTCAATGAAACTCAGAAACTGCTCAAAGGTGTTGCATTTGAAAACGAACACTTCAACGTTTACTACAAAAATTCTCCTGATACGTCCGGTAAGGTAACATATACGATAAACGTATACAGTTCGGCATTTAAAGGGGAAGATAATCAGCCGGATGCAAATGCACCTAAGGTCACGGGAGGAACGCTGACAATAAATATAAATGGAACTAATTATAAGATCGAGAACATTGATGGTACTATAACGCTTAACAATACTGAATATCCTATCAAAGCAAATACAAGCTATGAATTTGTATTTACACCTAAAGGAGGATATCAGGCATTGAACGGAACGATCACTGTATCAAATGAAGGTGTTCACAACATCTTCCTTGATAAATCAAAATTCCAACTGCCTATGGCAGGCACTACACCACTTACAGGATATACTGTATTCGGTTCATTCACAATGGTAATCGCTGGTTTGCTGCTGTTTATATACATCCGCAGAAGATCAGAAGAAGACAATTAAGATCAGGAGGTTGAACTTATGAGAAAAACTACAAAAAGAGCTGTATCACTTGCAGTTTCCGCTTTTATGATTTCAGAGATGCTGCCATATGGGGCTATGGCATTTGAAAAGAGCGATCTTACGATCCAGCCTTATTGGGTAACAGATGAGCAAAAGATAACAATAGACACTGCTTCGACCGGTCAGGCAACTGATAAAAACAATGTAATTGCCGGAGCAACTGAAGTTACTGCTGGTGAAGTTACATTCAAGGTCGATTATGTAGATATAAACGGAAAAGTACAGAGCACTGTGACTGAAAATCTGGCAGTAGGAGAAACACTTGACAATCTGCCTCATGGCTACTACAAGATAACGCCGAAGAATACTACGACGGATGTAATATTCCAGGATGCTGAAGCATTTTATATACAGCTTCCTCTCGGCGATGAACACGCCTACCTGTTCCCTAAATTAACAAAGAATAACAATCCGGAGGATCAAGAAGATAATGATACTATTGATCCTGCAGATAGTACTGTTCCGGGCGATGATACTAAAACAACAGAAAAACACTCGATAAAGCTGACCAGTACGCTCAGCGATCAAGCAACATGGGACAACAATTTAACAGCAACATTTGCATTATGTTATCAGGATGACTTGGGCAAATGGATAGGTTATGACGAAAATAACAAAACATATGCATATACTTACACAACAGATCAAAATGGTGAGATCATCATTGACGGTCTTCCGTTTGGTACATATTACCTGACAGAAATAAGAGCACCTCAGGGATATCTGCTCGATCAGACACCTGTAAAGTTTGAGCTTGACGGTTCGGGAGAACTGGATAAACAGGTAAAGAACTTCGTACATGATAAGGAACTTACAGTTTCAAAGGAAGTCAACATGGACGGTCAGGGAAAGAATTACAACTGGACTATCTGGGCTGATCTTCCTACAAATACGGACAACATAATAGAATATACCGTTACTGATAAGTATTCAAATTTAAAGAATGTTGATACAGTAAGTGTATTTGCATTAACAGGTTCAAGCGACACAAATCCAATGGAGCTTACTAAAGCGATCGATTTCAGTACATCATCAGACTACTCTGCCAAAACAGCTACAGTTTCGCTTACTGCCAGCGGAGTATCCAAGATCAAAGGCAAGACAAAACTGAGAATAAATATAACCTCAGAAGAAGAACTGACTGGATCAGAAACAAAAGTAATGAATACATCTTCTATCTCATACAAATATGCTTATAACCCTGATAACGATAACCCTGTACCAGGTTTTCCGGGCATCACAGATCCTGATCAAGCAGTTCCTGCATATCCTGCTGCAATAAATTATCCGGCAAATACAGGCGGTAATCCTGATCCTGCTGATCCGCAGACAGACGCTTTCAAGCCTACAAGCATAATCATATCTAACGTAGACAGTGAATCAAAAACAGAACTCTGGGGTAAATTTGATATCTCAGGATGCAGCCCGCACGTTGATGACTACAACACTGAACCACAGTACGGTGACGACGGTGATTTAACAGATAATCTTCTTATGCTGAAAAACCTCGCACCTGGTAAATACACTATCAAGCAGATCGGAACAGAGGCAGACCATACTTTCAATGCTAACGATGTAAGAACGATCTTCATTGACAAGGACGGTAAGATCTACGAAGGCGATAAAGTTGATGCATCTAAAGAAATAAGCGCTATAATTACATTTGAAAACGCAAAGAAGGATACAAGATTCTTCCTTCCGTTCACAGGTACAACAGCAACTATCGTATATACAGGCATAGGTCTTATCCTGATGTCAGGTGCTGCATTCCTTATATTCGTTATATTCAGAAAGAAAGACGAAGAAGAAAACAAGACAAACTGATCTGAAATGTTAAATATCTTTCAGGTATATTTATCAGGAAGTGCCGCTGTTTATTAAGCGGCACTTCCCATTAGGAGTGAGCTTTAAATTGAAAACGAAACAAAAAAAGAAAAAGAAGATCATAATTGTTATAATACTGATACTGATATTTTTAACAGGACTTGGCTTTTTCCTCTATCCAATTGTCAGCAGAGTCGCAATAAATAAAAAAGTTGATGAGAATATAATTACCTTTGAAGAAGAGCGTGATAAAATAATTCAGGAAGCTGTCCAAAGCGGAAAAATTTCTTCTGATAAGAATATGCCTGTTGATGAAAAAGGAAACTATACTCCGTATAAAATGGTGCTGAAAAATCTCGAACCTGAAGAGGAACAGCCGTATCTTGACGAATTGTTCCAGTATATGCGAACCAGAAACAAAGAACTTTTTACCGAAAAGCAGAAGTCTCTGAACAGTCCGGCATCGTATATGTATCCGGAGATTGACCTGAAAAACTACGGCATAAAGTCTGAAAGCGTAGGAACACTTGAAATAGACAAACTCGAACTAAAACTTCCGATATTTCTCGGAGCTAATGATCCGAATCTTGTGGCAGGATGCGGACATCTTACAAATACCTCTTATCCGATCGGCGGAAATAATACAAACTGTGTTGTAGCAATACACCGTGGACTCGGAGGCTCGGACTTCCTGCGTTACGTGGAGAAGCTCGAAAAAGGAGATATGGTACGTGTAGAGAATTTCTGGTATACGCTGGAGTATAAAGTTACAGACGTAAAGATCATCCAGCCTGACGATGTACAGCCAATACTCATAAAAAACAACAAGGATATGCTCACACTTTATACGTGTCATCCTTATGGAATAAACAGCCAGAGATACATCGTTTACTGCGAAAGAATCACAAATTAATGTTCAAACGGCAATGACTCCATGTGTATACACGGCAACAGCATTTACTTTTTTATTATAAATAATCAGGAAATTCACGTTGATTTGCTCGCA
>DEBW01000015.1:0-233 GCA_002348905.1 Ruminococcus flavefaciens
TTCTTAGCTTAATGGCATTAGCCGATCCGGCTGCCTTTGTTTCAGCGTCTTATTTAGTTTTTAAATACATCAATGCTTTATTTCAAAGAGAATAATTCTCTCCGCATAATGACTACATCAAACACATCAAGTCTGCCGTCAGTGAGGAGGTCACCGTTTTCCCAGTCAGCAAGTGATGAACCAGGCTTTGCCAGCAGCCAGTTTTGCATTGAAACAAGATCTGCAATATTGAA
>DEBW01000015.1:427-651 GCA_002348905.1 Ruminococcus flavefaciens
CCGCATCGTCCGCAGAAGCACTCATAACACTCTGCATATCGAGTTTTAGCGGCTTGCTTGCAGCTTCACTGCCGTTTATAAGAAGCACTCCCACACCGTCAATGATACGAACGGTAATTTTGCTCCACTCCCCTTTAATGAGAGCGTTTGGAGCTGTCAGCTTTTCAACAGCATTTCCGTCTGTGATAACAAGTTCTGCTGCACCGCTGCCATTGTCCGGAGTC
>DEBW01000015.1:776-3329 GCA_002348905.1 Ruminococcus flavefaciens
CGTTGAAGTTAAGAACACCTTTGGCAGATGTACGCTCCTCCGCCCACTCTGCGCCTATCTGACGTGCATTTGTACACGTACTGTAATCCTTAGCCCAGTATTGGGAATTGCTGCTGAAATCATAGCCTGCAACATAGCTTTCTGAAAGCGAATGATTGCCGGAATCGTCCAGCCAGCCGAAGTTCACGCCGCCGCTGACTGATTTTTCATTGGAATAATCACCGTCAAGAATAGTATTTCCGGAATATAAAGGACTTCCATAGGAATATGTCATGCCTTTAGCAACTGCGTTGTCAGTCAGCTTTGCTCCGCCCTCAAGATAGGCCTTTTGCAGTACCTTTGCATTGTCTGAAACTGAACAAGCACCTGTTACAACAGCGCTGCCGCTAATAACAGCGTTTCCGCTAAGTGTGATACTGCCCTGTTTCCAGCCGTTATCATAGTACCAGCCTCCGCCGTCAACTACCGCATGACCGCTTATTACCGCATTATCCTGTGCGGTGACACTGTTTGCAACGACTGCATAGTCCTCTATGCGGACATTTCCAGAGAGTTTCGCATTTCCGAGTACCATTGCATTCGGACCGACATACACTGAATCTGAAACTATTGCAGTATCAGCTACCCAGCCGCCGCCATTTGAGTGAACGTGTCCTCTGCTCTTCGAGTAGCCGCCGGACTGCTGCACATCTGCGCCGCTGAGCTTGATCTCATACGGATAGCGTCTGCGTTCATCGCCGTCCTTGCAGGATGAATCCCTGTCTTTGTGGAAGGCGTTGACCTTTACAAGATTCTCCGGCATTGCCGTGATCGTCAAATATGCTGAAACTGCGCCCACGGCTGACACACTTGCTTTCTGACCGCTGCCGAAAAGATCGGAATATGTTTCATTTCCAGATGCGTCGACAGTTACGATACACGCCTGCCAGCCTGCATTGGTGTCATCCGAAATACCACGGAGTTCAGCCGAAATAGTATCACCGGTTATATTCAGCGGTACTATATTTATGCCAGCCTGCATCGGAGCTTCCTCCTGCGGAACTTCAAGCCAGCCCGTACCGTTGTCTTTTATTACTGTATAGAACAGATTCCAGTAGAACGGCGACTGTGCAAGTTTTTTGCTGAATTCGTCCTTATAGGCATCCTGTTCGCCAAAATCAAAGGTTGCCATCCTCTTTGCATAGTGTCCGAAAATCGTCTGTGAATCCGTTCCAAAAAGCCGTGTTATGGTGTCAAACGGATATTCATTCGGTTTAGCTTCGGATATTATGCGCTTCACAGCATTTATTCCAAGACCGGGCAGGTCATCGGGATTGTACGAAATGTACATAAGGAACGGCCATACTTCGTAATAGTTTCTGCCATGAGGAAGTGTCAGGCTTAGGTTGCGGAGATACGGTTCAAACCACGCTGTTTTAGTGTTTCCAGGATAATAATCGCTGCCGAGATACATCTCTCTGAACCAGTTTGCGAGAGGTTCCCACCATGCACCTGTGATCTCCTGATCCACCCACGCTTTCTGCTGCATTGTAACAACGTGTCCGAATTCGTGAGCTATAGTCAGGTCATCAAGCATTGCCTCAGGGCTGATGATCTCGATGCCGTATCCGTCCTCAGCACTCATGAACGCCCATCCGTCCGGATATTTATCCAGTCCGGTGTATGTCAGATACACGTTTGTTTTGTACTTCTGGCTGCTTTTTCCGTAGATGTCCACGTTCATATTATCCATGCCTAGATACTCACCATAGCAGTTCCAAAGACGTTCATAGGCTTCCAGATTTTTTTTCAGGAAAGCCTCGTTTACCTGTCCGGTGGTATCATTGTTGCCGTAGAATATGACAAAATGCTCTGATTCAGCGTAATTTGCAGTGGTACAGTATCCCCACTTGTCACGGATAAGGTATTCATCCGCAGCTGAGACTCCAGCTGTCGGTGAATACGGAAGCGCTGAGATCATTAATGTCAATGCCGTAAGAGAAGAAGTTAGCTTCTTCATTAATATCCCTCCTTGAATTTTATTAACGGCTATTGCTACCCTTATTATAGCATTTAATTGAGCGAATATCAATAGGTATTCTCACGATCGGCAGGGCAACAGCATATACTTTTTTTATGTACGTTGATTTGCAATCAAATCAACGTGCCTTTTATGGCTTTCTCGACAGACTGAAGTCGATTCTCACTTGAATCGACTTCTTTTTTGGTGTATAATAGTGTTTGGATAAAGTGTACCCTAAACGGATAGCCAGAAAGTGTCCGTTTAGAGTTGTTATTCGTATTAGTAAACGTCCGTTAAATCAAACCCACTCTAAGCAAACAGTTTTGTCATTTCTCGTTGCTACAAGTATCAACGATGAAAGGAGAGTCAGAAATGGATAAAACCTATATCGGCTACGCCCGTGTGTCAACGGCTGAACAGAATGAAGTTCGTCAGCTTCATTCATTTGAAGGCTATACTGAAAAAATAAAGAAAGTTTTCATCGACAAGGTAAGCGGTAAGAATATGGAGCGTCCGCAGCTTAAGGCAATGCTCGATTACGTCCGTGAGGG
>DEBW01000050.1:0-1704 GCA_002348905.1 Ruminococcus flavefaciens
TTATGTGAACAGGCTCTAATAAATTTTGAAAAACTTGATGGCATATACGCAACAGCCAGAGATCGTCGGCTTAACCCCCCAGCAGAAAGAACAGGTGAAAGAAAAGATACTGGGTATCATGGATCCACAATACCTCATAGCGGTACACCTATACATGAAGTACCATAAAATATTCGACAGAGAGCTTTTCGATGCATTTTGTGGAATGGTCATTACCAGCGATAGATGCAGCCGAAGTGAAGAGATTTCCTCTTACAGCTTCGCAGCTCTGACCGTAGGTGAAGAGCTTGTTTCCGAGGTAATGAAATGCATTTTTACAACAAATGGCAAGGGTATAAAAACTCCTATAATGCTTTATGAAGAGGTATATGCTGATTTCCTAAGTGTTGAAAGAGAGTATCCTGCGTTTAAAGCATATGAACCAACGATGAAAAAGTTTGAATCTCAATTATTAGAAGTGCTTAATATTGCAGAAATTGACTGGAAAGACAGAAAACCATCAAGAGATAAAAATAATACAATATATCCTTCTTCAATCGATTACTATATAAAAACATTTACAGGGTTACTCAAAAACAAACTCATTGTCAATCTCAAAACCACAAGCAAACAAGACCCCAGCAAGCCAAATCAGCGAACTATCAGAAGCAAGTTTCTCGATATTACAGAGAAATTTAAACTTGACATATATAATAGTTTTTATAAAAAGCAACAAATAGAAATTACATCATGTCCCGACTTCCTGATAGACGAACTATGGGAGTGCCTGAAAAAATACGGACTCAAAGGTCATGATAAAGAAAAACTCGAACCGGATGTATATGGCATAATAGATGAAAAACGAGTAGCGCTTATGGGCAGGTTGTATATCATCGTGCTGCTCTGTTACGCCTTTGACAAGGAGAACTATCAGAAGTCCTCACTGACCTTCACGAATATTGTGAATAAAAGCGTGGCAAAGAAGAATAAAACTGTCCGAGCTATGCTCCGGGCTTACTGCGAGCTGACTGACAACGCAGACAACCAAGCGATCATAACTGAATTACTGTGAAGAAGGAGCAAGTGCCGACCGGCGCTTGCTTCTTTTTTTGCAAGTAAACCCAAGAGTATCTGCAACATTGGTCAATTTGTTTACAAAATACTGAAAACCTGATATACTACAATCAGAACAACGGCACAGCGCAACGGAGCAACTACCCGAAGAGCTGTACCGGAGTTCGCTCAATACTGAAAGCGGTTTCGCCTAAAGTGTAAAAAGGATAGTCCCTTCGATGTGCGGATCTGTGTGAAGGCTATGGCGATGCTGAGACAGAGTTACAAAGGAGGCTTCGGCGTTCTGGGGTGACTTGAAGTAGGCATCAACAGAGATTCACAGGATGATGTACGCCGTATGATGACTATAAAGAATCTTGAAAATCGAATAAAAGAAAGCGAACCCCTTTCAGTAAATTTATTTTATCGGAGGTAGTTCATATGAAACTCTCTATAATACAGAAAAAGGCTGCTAAAAAGGCAAAGAAGCTCGGTACTTACCACATTGAGGACGGAGTCCACGAGGGAATCCTCATGAGCGTCGAGTACAATGAGGATAACGACCGTGTTTACCTTAAATTTGAGCTAAACGACGGCACAATCTTCAAGTGCTCAACTGACATTGCTGATTACGCTGAAGAGCCACTCTACAACATTATTGCTCCATTTGTG
>DEBW01000050.1:1712-4969 GCA_002348905.1 Ruminococcus flavefaciens
GGACGATAATGAGGAGATCGACTTCGAGGAAATTCAGGATGTCGAGGTTAAAATCGAGACAGAAACTAACGAATCGGCTGACGGTAAGCAATTCAGCAACATCACCAGCTTCTCCTATACCAACTACGGTGATGAGACAGATGACTAATCCTTTGCAGTAGGGAGAGACGAAAGTCTCTCCCACCTTTTTTCTTAAAAAATTTATTGAAAGGACGGTATTTAGCCATGATTAAAAATGCTAAACCCATGCTTGCTCCAACCATGAGCAATGCTTCTTCGATTACGCTGCCTTTTGGCAAGGCTGATACAGCTGAGCCAACGGCAGGTATCCACAGCAATGACAACTATGGTGAGGACACGGCAGCAACATCATTTGGCACGACCGATAAGACAGACAACATGAAGCCAATGACAGCAAAACCGATCAAGAGCAGGCATAGCGATGCAGTCACTATCCCCTTCGGAAAAACAGGCGACAATAAGGAACTTGCTCCTACCACAGCAAAGCCTATCCGCCTTGATGAATCCTTTGTCAAGAATTTTCGCTTCTGCACTGGCAAGAAGTCGTGGATCGATACTTTTATCGGGCACTGACATATGTTTCCTCCTCTTTTTGAAATTTGCATTATCGATAAAATAATTATCATATTAGCACACGCTAACTATTTTGTCAAGCACTTTAGATGTATTCATCCAAAATAGACGTAATAGATAAAACATTCCTTTCTTAGTCAGTTTTTTCTTGTTTATAAAAAGCCTAAGTCCTTCAGTTCATAAGACCGAAAGACTTATCTTGCTAAAAATTCCGATAGCACTATATTATCCTTACTCCTGAACCGCTCTCATCTCATCGGCAGCGATATTACTTTGCAAATCGCAGAGATTGCAGAACCTAATCCGCTGTTTTTCAGTCAGCGGATTTTCAAACGCCTGTCCCCTATTCTGTGTAAGGCTTAAAACAGGACTTGAAATCCTGACGGCTATGTGTTACAATAATAAATGCTGAATCAAAGGAAATTTATGTGAGGTGGTTATATTATGAACATTGCTATCTGCGATGATGAGCCTGTTTTTCTTAAACAGCTCCACAAGAGGATAGCTGATATGAAAATCCCCGACTGCGTGATACATGAATTCACAAGCGGACGGGACTTGCTCAGCTTTTACGTCAAAGGAATGTATGAGGTCGTGATACTCGATGTTGAAATGCCTGATATCAACGGTCTGCAAACTGCTGAAAGGATACGCCATATCGACAAATCTGTTATTATCTCTTTCCTGACAAACTATGCTGAATTTGCTGTACAGGGCTATGATGTAGGTGCTTTCAGGTATATTCTTAAAACCCAGCCGGAGTACGTCTATGCCAAGCAGCTTAATTCTATCATTGACGAGTGCCGGCAGAGATTCAGGATGTTTACTTTCACAAACAAAAATCTCTCATTCAAATTCCGGCTGAACGACATACTGTATTTTGAGGGACACAAAAGAAGAGTTTCTCTCTTCACCATTACAGGTGAACTTGAATACGGCGGAGATTTCTCTGACATATGTGAGGAAATGCAGAAATACAACTTTGTAATGATAAACCGTGGTCTGCTTGTAAATCTCGACCACATACAGAATATCAGCAAGTATGATGTTGTTCTGAGCAACGGCAAAAAGATCACTATCGGAAGAACTCACAAGGATGCTGTTATTTCACGCTATCTTGACTATTCTACCGGGAGATGACAGAAGTGCCTGAATTGATAAAAAGCTCAATTGAAATATTAAATGTAGCTACAGAAATGATACTGGTATTCCTGTATTTTTCACTTCTCAGCAAGCCCAGAAGCGGAAAACTCTTTTTATTTTCAGCCTACACTATATCAACTGTGATACTGTCTACTGTAGTTTTATTAAACAATGACATTTTCGTTTATCTGCTCACAACAACTGCTATAATAAGTCTTATCGCTTTTACCTGCTTTGAGGACTCAAATCGTCAGCGAGTGTTCTGGATAGCGATATTCCTGCTTATCATATCTATTTCAGAGCCTATTGTTATCGGTATACTCTGCATCGCTAATATGGGTACTCCGACTGAATTTTTACAGTCCGGTTTCGGACGCTATCTCGGCATGATAGGTACTGACCTTATCTATCTGTGGCTCATAGGTCTTATGCACCGTATTATAAACAAGAGAATACGTGACCTGCCTGTAAAGTACTGGATGCTTATAATAACGATACCTGTAATAAGTATCTTCTTACTGCAAACGATCCTTGAAGGCTTCGCCGCAGACAAGCCTTATCATCTGATATCGCTCGTTTTTTCACTTGTTGGTATAATTTTCATAAACCTTGCGATGTTCAATTTTTTTGAAAGCTTCGATGATAAACTGAAACTCAGATACCTTGAAACGCTCAAACAGCAGGAACAGGAAAATTACAAGCTTCTTACACTGACATACAAGCAGGCAAGAGAATTCAAGCACGATATCGAGAACCAGTTCCTTATATTAAAAGATATGCTCGAAAACGATGATACCGATTCAGCAAAGGCATATCTTGTTAAACTCGGTTCATATGTAAGACTTGCAAACAGACTTTGCTATACCGGCAACAACGCTGTTGACTCTATCGTAAACATCAAAGGCTCGCTCGCTCAGACATACGGCATAGATTTTATATGCAAGGTCAATATCATCACCAGCATCAAGGCTGATGAGCTTGAACTGTGCCGTATAATCGGAAACGGTCTTGACAACGCCATTGAAGGCTGTCAGCGAAGCGGAGCTGCAAACAAACACATCTGGATAAGCATTTCAGAAGAACGTGAAAAGATATTCCTCGTTATCACAAATACTTCTGATAAGGTCGATGCATCTGTTCTGTCGTCCACCAAAAAGGAAAAAGGCGTTCACGGAATCGGCACCGGAAGTATCAAGTCTTCCGTTGACAGACTTGGCGGACTTGTAAATTTCGACTGCGAAAACGGCATCTTTACCCTCAATATCATGGTTCAGAATCGTTTGCAGATTTAATTATTTGCATTTAGGGACATGAAAGTGACATTTGGGGACGTTTTGCAATTTTTTTGAATAAAATGTATTGAAATTATTAATGATGTGTGTTATTATCATTACAGGAAGTGATTCAGAAATGATTTCAAAACTTGCTAAAAGCATAGCTCACTTTTTCGTGGTTCAAAACATCACTGGTGAGGCTGAAGAAGTAATCTATGCCTACGGCATGGAACTTCTCATTTCAGA
>DEBW01000050.1:4980-5547 GCA_002348905.1 Ruminococcus flavefaciens
ATCTTATTGTTCTGATGATCGCACTTCTTTCCCACACATTGCCACCGGCAATAATATTTGTTGCCGTCTTCGTGGGACTGAGACATTTTGTAGGCGGTTATCACGCTAACAGCCACCTTAGCTGTATGTTCACTCTGGTGATTGTAATGCTGGTTTTCTCTTACGGCATCTGCAATATACCTGAACTGTATGCGAAGGATTTCAGCGTTAGGTTCATGCTTGCTGCTTTACCGGTCATTTTCTGCATTGCTCCCATTCCGCATCCGAATAAGCCGATGTCAGAGGAGAAGGCATTAAAGCTGAAAAAGAAAAGCCGTATTTTAGCAGCTGCCCTATCCGCTGCTGTAATTGCACTACTGATATTCCATTATCACTATCTAAGCCTTTACATTGCAAGCGGAATGTTGCTTTCAGCAGTTGCAGCACTGCTCGGACGCTTTTTAAACAGGGGTGATAACAGTTAGCAGGAACAGGGAAAAAGAAAAACGCAGTATTTTTGTACTTGTGGTTCTTGCAGTCGTAAGGTTTGTGCTTTATATCTCTTGCGGCAGCGCTTGCGGTATAACA
>DEBW01000050.1:5665-6408 GCA_002348905.1 Ruminococcus flavefaciens
GGTAGCAACTGCTCTCGCAGCACTCGCACTCGTAGCGGCTACATCTTCTGTTACAAGTGCTTGCTTCCATTGGTTCGCTCAGCCTGTAGAGCCTGAGGAACTCAGAGAATTTGTTAAAAAGTAAACTGAGAACTAATATTGGGTACTGAAAAAAGAAGACCTGTCTCAGGTATTTTCAGATGAATATTGAAATAATTATAAAAATACTGCATATTACTAATGATATGTTCGCTCTTCAGTCTTTCCGGATGCGGTCATACAAGACTGCGAGCAGTAACAGCACAACCGTAATAAACGATTCAGCAAACAGAGAAAATCCTTCATCTTGAATACCGTCAATCATTTCATCAGAACAACTCTTAACAACTCTCCGTAAATAACGACGTTAACGAGGTATACGGCTGGATATTGGAACGTCCAGTAAATCGAAAAATACCTCACCCATAATAATAGCTGTCTATTGTACGAATACTTTTCTTTAAACAGTCATACCAAACGTTTTACCAATTATCTCAATCTCCGCTTTAGCACTTGACTAATTATACTTCTCATCAGCTTCTCAACAAGTATCATATCTCTATTCTCTAATAATCACAGCATACAACTTAATATCAAAGTCTAAGCAAACATCCTACTAAAATTCTATCGTACAATGTCCGCAAACCCTCCTATATTGCCACATAGGAGGGTTTGTTGTATCTATGGGACTAAGGACCTGTTCTAAGAACCTGTCCACATAGGGA
>DEBW01000050.1:6535-9617 GCA_002348905.1 Ruminococcus flavefaciens
CCTATGTGGACAGGTTCTAAAAAGGACAAAAAGATCCGCCTGAACCGAATGAAAGTTCAGGCGAATCTTTCCGTTCTTATTATGGTTTCTGAACAGGACTTGTTAACGGGTTCAACACAACTTTCCCTGTTTCTGTACTGATGAAATACATATTACTTTCAAACAGTCCTGTTAAAAAGCGAATGAAACTTCTGAAAGCCATAATCCTCACCTTTTTACACATATTATATAGGAGAAATTAAATGACTGAAACACTTATGCCTTTGTGGGATTCAACATCGTCCTGCGCTCCACATTCGCTCTGTACAAATGAGTACTGAGCGGAAAATGTGCTGTATGGAATTATTACTTGTTACCATTTGTACAGCTCCTTTCCTGTTTGATATGTATATTATAGCCTGTAGATACAGGTTATAAGCTTTGGTTATTTTTTGATGATATCATTGAGCTTTCCTACAAGCTCGTCGATATTGATACCGTGAACGTCCGCCGCATCGCTTATTGTCTCTACTCCAGATGACGGACATCCAAGGCAGTGCATACCTATGCTGAAAAGCAGGTCTGCTGTTTCGGGATGAAACAGCACTAAGTCACCGATAAGGGTGGACGGAGTTACGGTTTCTACTCTGTCAATATCAATTTTCAATGCCTTTTCACCTCAGATAGTATAGTTATCTTCCTTGATAGAATCGAAAAGACCATACTCAAAGAGTATTTCTTCAAGACGCTCCTGTGAAAGAGGCTTCGGAATAACAAACTGTGTATTCTCCTCTATCTTTCTTGCAAGCTCACGGTATTCGTCTGCCTGCTTTGCATCCGGCTTGTGGTCGATAACGGTCTTTTTGTGTATCTCAGCTCTCTGAACTTCATTGTCACGGGGAACGAAGTGAATAAGCTGTGTGCCAAGCTCCTTTGCAAATGCAGCTACAAGCTCACGCTCACGGTCAACGTTACGGCTGTTGCAGATGATACCGCCGAGACGTACTCCGCCCTGCTTTGCGTAACGTGCAATACCCTTTGAGATATTGTTTGCAGCGTAAAGAGCCATCATCTCACCGCTGGCAACAATGTATATCTCCTTAGCCTTGCCCTCACGGATAGGCATTGCAAAGCCTCCGCACACAACGTCGCCGAGAACGTCGTAGAATACATAGTCAAGGTCGTCGGTGTATGCGCCGAGACGCTCAAGAAGTCCGATAGATGTGATGATACCTCTGCCGGCACATCCTACACCCGGCTCAGGACCGCCTGATTCTACGCAGCGTGTACCGCCGAAGCCTTCTTTAAGTATCTTGTCAAGCTCGATGTCCTCGCCGTTTTCACGGAGAGTATCAAGAACGGTCTTCTGAGCAAGTCCGCCGAGAAGAAGTCTTGTAGAGTCCGCCTTAGGATCGCAGCCTACTACCATTACCTTGTTTCCTCTTTCAACAAGTCCTGCTGTGAGGTTCTGAGTTGTTGTTGATTTACCGATACCGCCTTTTCCGTAAATAGCGATCTGTCTGATTTCCTTAGCCATTTTTATAACACCTTTCATACTTTTGATATAAGCCGTTAGCTCTTAGCTAACAGCTGAAAACTTAAAAAACTGAGGATAACTGCACCGCTGCAAGCAGAGAATTTGCAGCGGCACAGACAGGATAAAGTTCCTGCGGACATGAAGCTGTCAGCCGTGTGAGAACGTATCCTTATGTGCGATACGCTTTAAGTATATCTGATCGCCGTAGTCCTTTTCTCCGGGTACTCCGATCGCATCAGCACGGCATCTCTGACAATGCCTGAATACATCTATGTATTTTGAAGCCTTTGCTCTTACGCTCTCTATCTGAGCGCAGGTCGGTTCAGGGTAGTCTTTGAGTTCATTCTGAGGGATTAGCGGTATTACATTATATATAGAAGCTCCGGCTTCTTTTACGGTTTTCGCTATCTCCTCGATATGCTCGTCATTTATGCCTATCACAAGAACTGTATTTACCTTTATGGTAATTCCGGCTGCACTGACTTTTCTTATGCCTTCAAGCTGGTTCTTTATGAGTATCTCAGCCGCTTCAACACCTGTATAGTGCTTTCCGTGCCACAATATGCCACGGTTCAGCTTTGCTTCTATTTCAGGATCAACAGCGTTTACTGTGACCGTAAGAGAATCTATATCTGTGGCTATTACCTCATCAGCCTTTTCTGCAAGAAGAAGTCCGTTTGTGCTCATACATTTTACAAGGTCAGGGAAGTTCTGCTTTATCAGCCTGAATGTTTCAAGCGCATAATCAGATGCAAGTGTATCTCCCGGCCCTGCTATTCCTGCGACTTTTATCGCCGGACACAGTTCAAGCGATCTCTTTATTACGTCTATCGCTTCATCCGGCTTTATCACCGTTGAAGCAACTCCGGGGCGCTTTTCGTAGTCGTTTATCCGCCTGTCGCAAAAGCGGCATTCGATATTACAGGTCGGGCTTATCGGAAGATGTATCCTTCCTGTAGTTCCTTTTTTGCCCTTTGCATAGCATGGGTGCTTATCTGTCAGTTCTTCGTAGGAAATCGCCATTTGTCCACCTCCCACAATTTTTCTTTTATAATTTTTTCAATCAGCGGCTCGATAGGGAACGGAGCTTCATATACTGTAAGTCCCCGGCTTTCAAGCTGCTGGGAAGCACCCTGCCCTATTTTTGCCACAAGCACCGCATGAACATCGCTGAGAACGTCTACAACTTTATCAAATGATGATTCATTGTGATAATGTCCCTGACAGACACGCTCAACCTCTCTTGTCCCTACAAATTTGTATTTTCCTGTTTCAGCATCCAGTTCTGCTATATGAAATCTCTCTGCGTGACCAAAGTGCTGGTTTACGACGATACCGTCAGTAGAAGCTATCGCTATTCGATATGCCATTTCTTCACTCCTTTGCTTTAACTTATGTACACATTATACATCGGTTTAATAGGTTTGTCCAATTCTTGTTACTGAGACTTGATTCTAAAAAAAACTGATACCCAAATGGTATCAAAAAACCGCCCGATTTTTCGTCAGGCGGTTAAGCTTATTAAAGTAATTAATCCACGTTGATTTGCTCACAAATCAACTCACA
>DEBW01000050.1:9701-15071 GCA_002348905.1 Ruminococcus flavefaciens
CTTGAACGATAGTGGGACGCTGTCCCACACCCTGCCAAAGGCTCTGCCTTTGGAATCCGGCAGGGAGCGAGCCGCCCCCTGCACCCCAGCAATTCTTTTTTTGACAGACTGAACCGCCTGATTTTTCTTCAGACGGCTGGCTCTTACTCCTTTATATCAAGCTCTTTTTTCACTTCTTCAAGAAAACGCTTTCCCATACTGCTGAGTACGCAGTTTTTCTTCGTTATATAGCCTATGTTCATATTGCTCTGTACGCTCATTTCGTCCCTAAACGGTATAACAAGGAACTGATCTCCGCTGAGCTTCTCTGAAAATATGCTTGAACATATCGTATAACCGTTAAGTCCTTCCATAAGATTCATAATGGTCGCACGGTCTGTAGCCTTGACAGTTTTCTGATATGCGTGTTCAATAAGTATTTCCTCTGCAAAGTACATCTCGCTCTCGTTTTCCTGCTCAAATGACATACACGGGTAAGGTTCGAGCTGTTCAAAGGTAAGCTCCTTTTCGTTTGCGAGCGGATGAGACCTTGAAAGGTATACTCCAGCCGGACATTCTATGAGCGAAGTGAACTCAAGCTCGTTCTCACGCAGAAGTCTGCCTATAACTCTCTGATTTGCCTCGCATATGTATATCACGCCAATCTCACTTCTCAGAGAGCTGACATCTTTTATAATGTTCACTGTAGCAGTTTCTCTCAGGGCAAGGTCAAACTGGTTTGAATCGTAGTGCTTTGCCATTTCTATAAACGCCTTAAAAGCAAACGAATAATGCTGCATTGAAACTGCAAATTTACGACGGAATTTCATCTCCTCGCCGTATTCTTCCATTATTTCCTCATACTGCTGATATACGCTCTTTATCTTTTTAAGAAATTCATCACCCTCAGCAGTAGGTGTTACGCCCTTATGGGTACGGTGAAATATCTGCAAGCCTATTTCACCTTCCACATCACGGACTGCTCCTGTAAGTGTGGGCTGAGCGATAAAAAGTTTCTCAGCTGCCTTGTTCATGGAGCGTGACTCGGCAATTGTAAGAAGATAATTTATCTGTTGTAAAGTCATAAAACACCTCGTAAAAACAAAAGCTCCTTCATTTTTTGAAGAAGCTGTTGTTGTCGTTCATATAAATGTATATTTTGGAGGTCATACACTTAATGTATTCAGCTAACAGTTGCTTTTCAGGGAGATTTCTGATCGCTAACATCGTCCCTTACTGCACATTCGGTCTGTTCCCTTCACGATGGAGCGGAGCATACCAAGCAGACAGGAAATTTCATTATTCATATCATTAACCGCTCCTTTCGTTTGGTATGCCTATATTATAACTCGGAATTAAATATTTGTCCAATGCAAAAAAATGATTGCAGATTATAGAAAAAGTCTATACCCTGAATTATCAGACTATAAGTCACGCAGATATCTGTTAAGAACATTTCTGAATAGCTCTTTCAGACATATCATATTGACAACAGACAATTGGCATGATATAATATATTCATACTAAATCAATATGCATTAACAGAGGTGAATTTACTATGAAAAGAATCGAAATAATATCTCTCGACAGGATAGGTCTTGTCGGCGAGATAACAAATGCAATAAGCCGATTGAACGGCAACATAATCACTCATACTGCCAATGTCACAACCAATGACAAGAATATACCTGTCTCTCATTTTACCGCTGATATACACTTTGAATCTTCAGACGGATACGACCTCGTTTCACGAAAAATACGCAAGATCAAAAACGTTAAACAGGTCAGGATAACTGATATATGAAACATAACAATTCTCGTCCGCATATGCTGTTACATATGCGGATTTTTTCATTTTTGCACCATGATATTGCAGATTTCACAATTTATCTATTGCTTTTTCGTACAAAAACGTGTATAATAGTTGTTATAATATTACAATCAATACATTTATTATTAATTTTGTATATAGAAAAACCACCCGTCCAAAGGAAGGATGCTCATATGAATCCAAGAAAACGTATCGCATTATTTGTCGGGCAGGCTGATGAAGCATATCAGAGCCGTTTTATAAGCGGATTTCTGAAAAATTCCTTTGCCTCCGGATATGATGTATGTATATTTTCAATGTACCGCAAATATCAGGATACTGAGGAACGTGAACACGGTGAATCAAACATTTTTTCACTGATGAACCCTGAGAAATTCGACGGTGCTGTTATTCTTAAAGACAGCATTCAAACAGAAAATGCCGACAAAAAGCTCGAAATGCACCTTAAAGACATATTTGACAAACCAATAGTTGTTATTGAAAAAGAAAGCGAATTGTTTCCAAGCATCTGTACCGACTGCTATTCCGCTGTTTTTGAACTGGTGACTCACCTTATCGAAGTTCACGGATGCAAAGATATCGCTTTTCTCAGCGGTAAAAAATGGCACCAGCATTCAAGAGAACGTTTGCAGGCTTACCGTGACGCAATGGCAAAAGCCGGTCTGATCGTATCGGAAGACCGCATAATCTACGGTGACTTCTGGTATCAGAGCGGCGCAACGTGCGTTGAGGAACTCCTTTCAAGCGGCAAACCGCTTCCCGATGCCGTTGCCTGTGCCAATGACCAGATGGCTATAGGTCTTTGCAAGGCTCTCACTGAGCATGGGATCTGTATACCGGAAGATATCGCAGTTGTAAGCTACGATTCCACCTTTGAGGGACAGACCAGTCCAAAGCCCATAACCTCTGCTCTTATACCGGCTGAGGAATTCGGCGAGTATGCTTTCAATTTCCTCACAGACAAAATGAACGGCATAGTCCCCGAATCATTCAAACTGAAATCAAAGCTCCTCATCGGTGAAAGCTGCGGATGTCACTGTGAATCCATGCCTGTCTATAATATCAGACGTACTGAATGGGGAACTCCAGTTTCAGAAGAAGGCTATGATTCTGTTTTCAACACAATGGCTGAGAATCTGATCTCTCAAACTTCCCTGACAGAATTTATCGGTACTGTATACTCATACGCCTATCAATTAAAGAATGCAGATGAATTTCACCTCTGCTTATCAAATGAATGGAAAAATATCAGCAAGAATATTCATGTAAAAAATAACGGCTATTCCCACAAGATGATACACGCTATACGGTATTGCCGTGACCGCAGGAACAATATAGCCGGTCTCGATGAGATTTTCGATACAGCAGATATGCTCCCTGAGCTTTGTGAAGAATACGAACCCCCGAAAGCATACTTCTTTACGCCTGTATTCTACGAAAACGAGTGCTTCGGATATGCTGCTGTCAGCTACGGAAGTAAACTACAGAGCTATGATGACCTTTACTACCGCTGGATAAGCTCGATATGCAGAGGTCTTGAGATACTCAGACGAAATATTATGCTCAATCAGATGTATGAACAGCTTGAACGTATGCGAAGCAGTAAATTTAAAGTCTCCGATATTGCATACGAAAAACTCAGCTCCGATGAAAAAGCTCAGTATCATATGGTTGCGAAGATACTCGACGAAAACCTTCTCGAATACTATTTCCAGCCTATCGTAAATACTGTAGACGGCGATGTTTACGCCTATGAAGCTCTTATGCGTTCACGTACCGAAACCAAGATACCTCCGCTTACTATAATCAAATACGCCGCAATGCAGGAACGTCTTTCGGATATTGAATGTGCCACTTTCCTCAACGTTCTGAATATAATCGACAAGGAATCCGAAAAATTCGGCGGAGCAAGAATATTCATAAATAGCATCCCCGGCGTAAGCATCAGTGACGAAGCTACATCAGAGCTTAACGACTACCTCTCCTCACACGCCGAAAAAGTTGTCGTTGAACTGACCGAGGAAGCTGAGCTTAAAGATTCCGACCTCGAAAGGCTAAAGGAATACTTTGAAAAAATGCACATTGATATCGCTGTCGATGACTACGGCTCAGGCTATTCAAATGTAAGCAATCTTCTCAGATATATGCCCGATTACGTAAAAATAGACCGTTCTCTGCTGAGCGATATTCAGGATTATCCGCAGAAACAGCACTTTGTCCGTGAGATAATCGACTTCTGCCACGATAATGATATACTGGCTCTCGCTGAGGGTGTTGAGACTGCGGAGGAGGTTCAGACTGTCATACACCTCGGCGCAGACCTGATACAAGGCTTCTATACCGCAAAACCGTCTGCTGAGATAGTTCATCAGATATGTGAAAGGTGCCGGAGCGAAATAAAACTCTTTCATCAGGAAAGAATCGACGGCTATGCAAAGCATATCTATATTGCCGGTAAAACCAACCGTGTATCTCTTGCTAAACTTGAAAAAGAAGGCTGTACGGATATTGTCATAGGTTCTGACGAAATGGTATACAAGGATATCTCTATCATCGGCACTCCCCAGATGAAAACGAATATACATATGCGTATCGAGCCAAATTACAAGGGGCGCATAACTCTCGAAGATGTATATTTCGCCAATATCAAAAACCGCCCTGCTATCGAACTTGCAGATAATTCAAATGTCACGCTCATACTTTTCGGCTCAAACACACTTCACAATTCAGGTATACAGGTACATGAATCTGCAAAGCTTACTATCGAGGGTGACGGTGCTCTAAACATCGAACTCAACGCCGCTGAATCCTATGGTATCGGCAACGACCACCACTCACGCCACGGAGATATTTTCTTTGAGCAGGACGGTCCTTTGAACATAAGCTGCCGTGGCAAGAAAAGCATTTGTATCGGCTCAGGCAAAGGCGGTAATATCCACATCAACCGTGGCGAGTTCAATTTCAATATCGACACGGAAACGTGTGTCGCAATAGGCGCTCTGTACAGCGAGTCAAATATGCTCATCACGACTTGCCATATCGAAGCGGAATGTTCTGCCAGCATCGGTACATTCATAGGCTCACTGGAAAACAATGCAAATATCACCATAAAGAAAAGTGCTGTTATCCTCAATGCACACGGAAAGCATATGACAGCAGTGGGTACGCTTAACGGTGAAAAAGCTGAGATCCATACCAATCAGATAAGCACTATTTTCAATATCATGGCGGACAAATCGACCTGCTTCGGAGCTCTCCACGGCACTTCAGTCCTCGATATCTCCGAAACTCATTCAAAAATTGATGCTATCGGTCAGGAGGCTCTTATTTTCGGAGGTTACAATGAAAACACCTGCGTCATTCTCTCCGATTCAAACAGCAATATAAAAGTTCAGAATTCTATCGGAAAAGATACTTTCGCTTCTGACGAGAATTTCAGCATTAAGAACAGCAGATTAAAGCTCTCCGTAAACGGCTCTGTACGGGAGCGAAGCGTTACTATGGAGTATTAATACAAAAATAACCGCTCAGTATGGCTTTGATATAATCCCCTTAGAGTA
>DEBW01000035.1:0-2967 GCA_002348905.1 Ruminococcus flavefaciens
GCACTTGACTTGACAATCTGCCCATTCTCCCTTGATTTCAAGTACATAGACACTCTGAAAAAAGCAGAAGAAGATAGCTGGCATCTGATCGAAGATGGGGACGATGTTGTTAATGGCATAGAACTCAGTGACGATATTGATTATGGGGCGCTTATTCTGCAAACATCCCTTGATGGTGAGAAATGGGTCACTGTAAAAACGCACCGCAACCTGACGAAGGACAAGTCATTCGGTAAGGATCAGATCAATGACATACAGCTTGCGAACGGCTGTTATTACCGTGTCATATCAGCGTTTGAAGTCGAAAAAAGGACGAAGGAAAACAAAATCTTTGATGACTATGACACCAAGAAGATAGCGCAGGTATATGAGTTTTATGCGAGCTATAAGGACACAGATACTACACCGGCAGGCGAAAAGTATTATTTCTATGCAGGTGCGAAAAATGCATCGTATACCGTTGGAACAAAGAAGAATAATTACGCCGGTTCTCAAACAATTACAAAAGACGATCCGCATTACGGCTGGGATCTTGGTTACTTTTGTTTAAGCGGATATACAGATAAAGGTGATTCAGATGATGTTTACCTCAAAAAGGTAGGAAATAAGGTGAAATTAACTTTTCATCTTGATCAGGACATCAACAAACTGAATGGGAACAGCGATCTGAAGATTGAAAGCGACAAGGACGGTTCAGATGAAGCTTTCAAAGTCAAAAGCCACAATATGAAACACGGCGAACTTATAATTCGTCATACGGATAATGAGAACCTGAATAAAGAGGCAAAATATTCCGATTTTCTTGCGGCGCTGGCATCTCCAGGGACTGATACCTCTGTGCAGCTGTTTGAGGAAGGCGATTATTAAGTTCACCTGAACTATGCGATAACCGATGATGATAAAATATTCGGCGGAACAACATATTATCAGACTTCTTTCAGCTTCAAAGTAAGAAATGCTAATTGCATGGTTTATATCTTTGATGAAAAAACAGGAACAGAGCTTAGTAATGGTGATGTTACCGAAAACGGATTCCGCATAGATACGGCTAATTCAAAATATACCAAAATTGCAATGACACGAAAAATACTTAACAATACTCAAACTGGATTAACAGATGACACTCGATTTAATGGTGCAGTATCAAACGGAGAAGAATTTAAGGATGAAGGTATATATACAATTTATGCATATAATACGGATTTGAATAAGGTAAAAGATTTTGAAGCGACTATCTATGTTGGAAATAATAATATCCTAGCAGCATATACAAAGCACCTTAACTCATCTAACCCCTATGAAATTTCTGATTTGAACACTCTTGTCGATAAGGGATATACAATTACTGACGATGGAGATATTATCGAACCTGTGGTGGAAACCACGACCGTCACGACACAAACTCCCGAAACTACTGCCACAAAAACTGAGACCACAACTACAACTGTAACATCTGCCGAACCGAGTTCAGCGGAAGTTTCTGCTGACACATCTTCTGACACCAAAACAGAAGGCGGAAACAACACAGCGCTGCCCATAGTTGGCAGTGGTATTGGTGTTGTAGCTCTTGGCGGTATAATTGCTACCGTTTTCAGAAAGAAGAAAAAATGATGAATGATAGGAGGAACGCTATGAAAAAAGCTCTTGCTATACTGCTTTCCTGTGCTATGCTCCTGACGGGGTGTGGAGTTAAGGAAACGGCTGAATCATCTGGTGAGAATACACCTCAAGTGACTGAAGAAAAAGAAATTTTAACATCTTCCGTTGATACAACTGAAATCTCAGAGCCAACTAACATAAATGAAGAAATGTCATCTATTGCCAATGTAAGTGATGCGGACTATATCAGCAATATG
This sequence comes from Ruminococcus flavefaciens, assembly GCA_002348905.1. Taxonomy (GTDB): domain Bacteria; phylum Bacillota; class Clostridia; order Oscillospirales; family Ruminococcaceae; genus Ruminococcus; species Ruminococcus flavefaciens_O. Next base: position 1,857 of record DEBW01000035.1, read on the forward strand.
AACTTTTCTTCCCTAAAAGATCCTAAATTACTACAATACGTTGAAGATAATGTTTATTCTACATTATCAAATGAGTTTTCAAGCGAGGATTTCATCATTGATAATGTTAGCACAGTATATATTTCAAAAGAATACATCGAAGAATTAGAATATAATTCGAGAGCAAATGTTTTTTTCGGGTATACACTTGCAGAGCTTGACGAACAGTTTCAAGGGACTAAGTACATATTTACATTGGGGGATAATGGTCAAACAGTGGTTGAGCCATTTGAAGAATATGATTATACATACGAAAAAGCATTGAAAAACATTGCTATAGGAACAGGCGTAATTCTCGTATGTGTCACAGTATCAGTAGTGACCGGAGGCGCTGGGCTAGCACCAGTAAGTATGGTGTTCGCCGCCTCTGCAAAGACCGCAACAACATTTGCTCTTTCATCTGGCATTATCGGCTCTGTTTCAGCAGCTGCAATAGAAGGCTTCCAAACAAAAGATTTTGATGCAGTGCTTAAAGCTGGTGTATCAAGTGGAAGCGAAGCTTTTAAATGGGGTGCCATATCCGGTGCTCTTGTAGGTGGAGCATCTGAATTGACAGCGATACACAGGGCTACAAAGGCAGTCGAAGGCGCTACAGAATATACAAAGGGGGCTGTAGATATTGCTGATGATCTTCCTCAATGGAGACAGGCAGAATTAAGAGCATTAAATGAGAATGGAGGGTTTGAACAACTTTCATACCTAAACGGAAAACAAGTAGAGTTTGGAACTCCTGGCGCAACTCGTCCTGACGTTATAACAAACATGGTGGATCATATTGAAGCGATTGAGGTAAAATACTACAATTTGGAAAGCCCATCAAGTTTAAGTACTCTGTATAGTGAAATTGAAAGAGAAGTTTCAGCAAGGGTAGTTAATCTACCTGCTGGTTCAACTCAAAAGGTTATACTTGATGTAACAGGCAGAGGATTCTCCGAAACGACTTGTAATGTAGTTAAGCAACAGATTTGGGATAGATTGGCAAACATTTATCCTAATATACCGATTGAAATTGTTGGAGTGTAAAAAATGAGAATATATACCGGAGATGAAAAAAGAATACTCGATATTGGCA
>DEBW01000035.1:3068-4086 GCA_002348905.1 Ruminococcus flavefaciens
AGCAGGGCAAGCTCTGCCTGCTGTCTTGCCCGTCGGGCTGCAAGGAATTTCTCCATTGCTTCTTCGGCGGCAGCTTTCTTCTGTGCGGTTTCAATGGTTTCGGTGATAGCACTCGGCTCAAATTCATCACCAAGCGTATCAGCTCTTGTGAACCTCTGCTGACCGTCACCCGACAGCTTGAATTTCAGCTTGTACTTGTTCTTCGGAGTATAAACATACTCAATTCCTGCGGTGGTACAGTTTTTGAGGAAGTCCGCAAAGTCACGGCTGTAAAGCATAACCTCTGCAATTCGGATGCGGAGCTTTTCTTTCCACGACTTGCCCTCCTGTTGCTTCAACAGTTCAAGATACGAAACGCCCTTGCCCTTCGGGTCGATAAGGGATAATCCGTGTTCTGCACAAATCTCGTCCGAAATCTCACGCAGCTCTGCCCACGCTCTTTCCGACTTTCTGCCCTGATTATGCTCGGTGGTGAAGCTCAGTCCGTTATACAAATTTGTGTTGTTGAAAATGATATGGCAATGCAGGTGCGACTTATCATGGTGGACGGCTATCACATACTGATAATCACCTTTCAGATAGCGGTCGCAAAGCTCCTCTCCGATCTGCATAGCCTGTTCGGGTGTGACTTCACCGAGGGCAAAACTCTGAATCATGTGATAGGCAAGGATTTGGGTGCGTCCTGTGCCTGTTCCTCGGACGGCTCGGAAGTCCTCGCCTGCTCCTGCGCTGTCGGCTCGGCAAGCATAAGAGTTGACATATACACCGTTGACGGTCTTATCTCCGTTTGTGATGTAAGCGATTGCTGCGCTGACTGTTGCCCTGATCGTATGGATAGAAGTGTATGCCAAATCTCGTTTACCCCCTCTTTGATCTGCTGAATATCTTGGTCGTAAATATGCCCTGTCCTGCGCATAAGAAGCAGTATCTGATTCACATTGCTCCCGATGCGTTTCATATCCTTGTTGACCTCGGCATAAGCGTTACGGTCGGGAGTGAGATCAACCCTCGCCCGAAC
>DEBW01000035.1:4294-4733 GCA_002348905.1 Ruminococcus flavefaciens
TGATATCACAAAGGATACTGTGTTCAGATACGCAAAAACTAAACTTGCTGAGGCGTATAAGACGGAAGGTACAGTTGCAAGGATTGCTTCGGTTATGCCGAAAAATAAGGTAAAATATTTACTTTGTATTGACAAAAATGAAGTATCCACACATAATTAAATATATTCTAAATTAAAATAAAAAAATATATAATTGCTTGACAATTGATGATATTGATGCTATAATCAATATAGAAAAGAGGTAAGAATTATACCCTTACCCGTACCCTTACAGTGGTAAAATTACTGTGAAATTAATAAAATATCCCAGGCTTTTCATGAAATAAAACACGGTTATGTGGCTAAAATACGTTAAGATGATATAGTTTAATATGTTATCTTGGCATCTCATAACCCGAAGGTCGTTGGTTCAAATCCAGCCGCCGCAACCAGAAAAATC
>DEBW01000186.1:0-6553 GCA_002348905.1 Ruminococcus flavefaciens
GCCTTTTCATGCGGGAGCCCTGCGGAATCATTCTATTCTGCATATCCTACTGAATTTAGAATGTAACATGATCTGGTTATATCATCATATACGAAATATTTTTTGCAGGACAACTAATGTGACAAACGGTACCAAAAGTCATTTGTATTCCGGAAGAATCATGATTCTGTGTTCGCCGTTTTCAATATCTATATATCCAAGTTCCGTGTCAGCAAATTCAGTGCCTACCATTACCTTCAGTTGTTCTTTGACTCTGCGTCTGCCTTCGATAGCATATTCCAGAAGTTCTCTGGTTTCCTCCTTTGTTGCCTGACCATCAGGATATATCAGTTTCATCAATCCTGAAACAGTCTTACGTACTGCAATATCATCACGTTTGTTAAAATTTCGATTCAGTTCAAAATAGCCGTCAATCGCATCGTTATAATCATATTTTCTCATCTGACGGCAGAATTCTGACATACAATCCGATATCATTCCGTATTTTACGGTGATAAGATCATTCCTCAGCTTTGGTGTTTCCCAGCCAGGCAGATAATAATGTATCCTGTCAAAGAATGCACTGTCATTATGAAATTCTTCCGGGAACGGCTCAAATAAATGGGAAAAGCGCAGCATATTCGGAACTGTACTATTGGTATTTCCAACAAAGCAAATAGAAGCATCTGCATTGATAGTATTCTGTCCTCTTGCAAAAGAGCCGTTCGCCATGTAATTTTTCAATATCTGTATGCCATCAAGGTCACGGAATCGTATGCCCGCTACTTCATCGAATGCAATACAGTCCCAATGTCCGACAAGTCCGACCTTGCGAGATGCCATATTGTAGAAAAGATTTGAGACTGTTGTCTGTCCACCGCTCATAAGTATCGAATATGGTGAAAGTTCCTGATATACGTGGGATTTTCCTGTACCTCTCGGTCCAAGCTCAACCAGATTGTAATTATTCTGTATAAGCGGCACAAGGCGCATCAGATAATGGAACTGCTGCTTCATTGTCAGATTATCAGGTTCATATCCCTCCGAACGGAGCAAAAGTTTTATCCACTCCTCTTTCGTAAAATTTTTTCTTGCTGCAATTATCTGCTGAATATCCAGCTGCGGCATTTGTATGGGTTGAAGTGACAGTATCGTAAAGGGAGAATCATACTTTGCCGATCTGTAGTGTGATGTATATACATCAAGGTTATCGTTCTCGGATTCAGTCTCTTTCTGTTCTATAGCAGGAAGATAGCCAAGTTTTATGATTGACCATATACCGCCTGATAGCAGCTTGGGATTTTGCAGGATATATTGTGAATCTATCTCAATTGGGCGGATTTTCAGATTTGTAAAACAGACAACATATATGTCCTCTTTTTCATCCAGAAATACCTCCAGCTTATCAATAACCGTATATTCACCATTTTCTCGTATCTTCGATTTTACTGCCTCGCTTTCATCGGGGCGCACATAATTTTCTGCAAGGATTTTTTTAATTTTCTCTATACCTGCCTGTATCGCTGTTTCGTTGTCAGTGGAGCAGTACATGCCAAGCAGATATTCAAGCACGAATGTCGGTACATTTGCACCACGTTTCATAAGTGCGGTCAGGTCTTTCCGAACGACCTTCCCTGGAAAACAATTAAGCATTTTCTGATCAAGCTGATCCATTTATTTTCCCTCCTGATTAAAAGCCAAAATCTGCTGTAAAGCTTATCTGAACAAAAAATGGTATCTTCTGCTGCAATGCGTTTTCGGGATTACTTTCCGAACGAATAGCAAGGTAGCAGACAGAACTCATGGACATATCCGATGAAAGCACAAAACCGCAGCTTGTGATCTGACCGCTGCTGAATTTTGCTGTACAGATATCACTAACAATTTTTTCCTCTTCATTCAGGAAAAATAACTGATATACCACTGTGTTCTTTTGAAAAGGCAATGCCTTTTCCAGATAAAAATTCAGACTGAACGCTAAGCTTGTGATTGGCTTTGACATATCAGGACATACTACCATCGGTTCGTCTATCTGACGAACAGCAAGCGTGTAATTTGATTCTTTTCTGCTGCTTATCCCAACAGACGGAGCTGCTGACGGAATGGGAGCCGATTCCTGCGGTATAAATGAAAACGGAACGGATTCTGTAAACGGCTTTGCGGAAATTGTACTTTCATCTGTTTGCTGCTGTTCTCCCTGCAATTTTGCCTTGAAAGAAGTAACCTGTGCCATAAGCTTGTCAACTTTTTCCGTAAGCTTTTCCCTTTCAGTATCATCCAGTGTCTCAAATATTCTTGTGTCAACATCCTTGAGTATTGTGATACTCTTTGAAACGCTCTGTGACGGACGTGCTTTTGTTTCACGTTTCTTGGATTTAAGCACAACAGTATCAAAGTTATTCTGCATTTCATCGCAAAGCTGAGAATTTTCTTTAATAAATGTATCAAATTCCTGCATATTTACAGGATGCTGTTCTGCAAGTAGCTTACGCAGCTGCTCACTAAGTTCTGTTTGCTTTTTCAGATACGTATTAAAAATATTTGTATCCATCATGGAACTGATACTGCGGATATATCTTCTTCCGTCGCCGATGGTTTTCATCATAATATTTCCGAAGATGACCTCTTTGAGCATCTGCCGTTCCGTATCTCTTCTAACTTTCTTCAAAAGCTTATTCAAGTCTGACAGTACGGAAACGAGCTGATAATCACGAGCAATGTGATAATGCTCAGGTAAACCGATATATTCAAGAAATTCCACAAGCAGCAGAGCGTGTTCCATTTTATTTTTCACTTCGCTCTCTGTTTCATTCGTACTGTACGCATATTCCTCAGGTGTCAGCAGATGTGTCTTGATAATATCCTGATAAATACCGACAAGTCTGTCAGCAGGGTTATAGTCCACCTTCTTTTCCTCACCGTGCTGAATCGCAAGTTCAAGCATTTTGATACGTTTTTTATTGTCACGCATTTTTTCTTCCAGAATAATAGTCTCAAACCAGTTGAACGCCTTATTTTCCGCCGCAAGTCTGCGAAGGCAGGTAAAACGCCTGTTGCCGTCAATGACTCTTCCGTCTGATAAAATAACACCCGGCTCTCTCTGCCCTACCAATTCAATATTTGTCTGTGTCTTTTCAATAGATGCAGGATTGCTCTGCACGATAAATTGCTCAACTACATTGTTGTATGCTTTCATGTCAAGCCCTTGAAATGCATTTTCACCGTTTTCGCTCTTATACTGCGTAATATAAGTGGCGATACGGTCATTCTGATCGTTATAATACAGACATTCGAGCCACACTCTGTACACGGGATAAGCTTTTGTCTCACCGTCAAGTGTCAGCTTTCTCGTAAGTGTGGTTGGCTGTACATATTGTTTCATTTCTTCAGATAATAAATTCATCATTCTTCATACTCCATCTGGTCATCATCGTCAATGGCCTCTAATTCTTCAAAATACACGTCATAATTCAGATAAAGCTTACCCATAATATCGTCATAGTATAGCTCTGTATTCTGGATATTCCACTTGACGCGGTCTTTATCCAATGAAATATGATATGTGTCATATACCTCTTCAAGCAGTTCATCTAATCCTATTGCACTATAACGCTCCATCAGCTCCTGAACGAATGTCAGTTCAGTGATATTCTGCTTTCCTTTGCAGAACAGCACTGTTCCACCAAGCTTTGTATAGGCATACCGTTTATCCTCACGCAGCAATGAACTGTAGAACCATGTTTCAAATCCAAGTGCATCAAGAGGTGAAGAAAAACCATTTTGTCTCAGGTACTCGACTGTGAAATACTCACCTTCCTCTGTCCATGCATCTACCGCATTACAGTATTCACGGAGATTATCTTTTTCGATGCCCATTTTTTGCAGCTTTCGGATATGTATAAACTGATACGGTTCAAATTCAATAATATCATAACAGTCTTTCAGTTCGGCAAGTTTCTGCGAATAGCTTATGAGGCATCCATAACGCTTGCTGAACTTAGAAATATCCTGAACATCCTTCTGTGTCAGCAAATATTCAAACAGCTTTGCCGCAGAATCATGATGCTGAATGATATAATTCGAGTTTACAACAAATCCCATACGTTTGAGATTATATGCAGATATCAGGCTGACATCCGCATTCGGAACGAGCTTCTGATATATCTCCTTGACCTCAGGGAAGTAATAGAGTTCTTCTGTAAGCTGCTCTTTCAGAAGTGCCATATGTTCATCTGACATAGGCACGGAATCAACTGTAAAATAACCGTTCTGAACATATTCATTGATACAGCTCATCCATGAGGTCATCTGTGCTATAGAAAAGCCGTATTCATCTGAAATGGCTTGTGCCAGAGCGGTTGAACGTATCGGTGCAAGCTCAAAAAGCTTTTCTCTTATCATCCTTTCACGATCATGCTCTCCAAAACTGATATACGGCGTTCTGCCGAACTGTATTGTGGGATTTTCGGATTCTGCACCGATTTTCTTCAATAGGTTGTGCAATTCATATTCATCACGAATATCATACTGCCGCATAAGTTCTGTATGATCTCTGAAAAACTTTAGTGTACTGAGTTCTGTATTGTGATAGCGCTGAAGATCAAGTACCTGAAACAGTTCTGTGTAATCTTTAGCTGAAATGTTGTAATAGCGCAGATGTCGTCCCTGTTTCCAGAGTAAATATTCATTCTTTGCCAGATGATTTTCTCGTGTGCGAATTTCCGCATCAGTTATGAGCAGATTCTGTTCTTCCAGATGATACGAATAAACAAAATCATTGTACATCTCTATAAACTGCTCAAAGCTTACATCGTCACGGCAGTATTTTGACAAGATATATCGTTCGATATCAGCTCTTGTCTTGGCAATGCGTCTATGATTTTCCTGCGGTATATATATGTATTTTGCATTTGGTGAATTACGTACATAACGTATCCATTTTCTGCACATCCATTGCGGTATGCTTTCATCATAAACAAGCATCTCCGGCATCGTTTCGCCATGTTTGGCTGCTAATTGCAGATATCCGAATGTACGCTTATCCTCTCCCGTTAAAGCAGCGAATTCCTCTTCACTGAGCTGATATTTTTCGTACAGCGCAAGAAAACGTTCCTCCGCCAGCATAAGTCCATCTATCAAGCATTGTTCCTTTATGATACGAAGCGCCTTTTCCTGTAATTGACGCACTCTTTCCCGTGTAAGACCATAGGTTTCGGCGATCTCCTCAAGAGTACTCTGCTCCATTCTTTTTTCAATAATTTCAGCATAGCGTTCATCCAACTTTTTTCTGATTACATCAAGTGCAGATACAGTAAACGGGAAATACACTCCATCCTTCTGTATGAGCTGTTCTTTATCTTCCAGAGTTCCGAGAATATCATCCAGAACTTCTTCACCGGGCGGCAACGGCAATGAATCCATAATGTCGCATTTCTTTACGCCAAACATACGCTTTTCTTTTATAAGATGCAGAACATAGCTCCGCAGACCTGTCTGCACATGGCTCTCTGTCCACCAGTATGCATAACAAGCCTCCTTGTCAAGGCAGTTGTCGTCCAACTTTGTAAGCAAGAATCGATTCAGGTACTTATCATTTATTTTCAGCGATGATATCCCATTTATAAAATCTTCGAGGAATCCGAGAATCTCGGTGGAATGCTGTGTCTCTAACGGAATATCAGCCGTTTCCAGTTTCTCACGTATCTCATTCTGAAACGCTACGATCTCTTGTAGTGTTTTTTCTCCAAGATTCTGGAAAGTTCTTAATTTCTCAGCACTGACCTCTATTAACTGCGACAATGTCCTGACACCATTCTTAAAAAGACAATTTTGGGCACGCACAGATAATGTGGTACTTTTTATGGAAGCGCTGTTTATTTCTTCTGTAGAATCGGGTATACCACAAAAATCTGGGTATGTCAAGTCGATTTCGCCATCTTTTTTTATGTACTCATCAAGGAAATAATTCAGATTGCGAATAGTTTCCTCCGATGAGGTTTTTCCAAAATTTTTTATATGCTCCAACTGTGTAAGTGTAAGAGTTGCAATCTGTGTAATTGTTTTTATTCCGGCTCTGCGAAGTGCATTGTAAGCTCTGACAGACAGAGAAAGAGCCTCTATATTATAATTCCAAATACCTGTACCGGACGGAATATGTACAATGACACCATTCACTATTTTATAGTCCGATTTCAGCAGCTCAGACTTTTGTTCTTCGGCAGGTTCTGCAACAGGTTCTTCAAAAAGTACATCCTGCACATTTTCATCAGAAATTTTCAGATATGAAGGGACTGAACTATCCTCAGGCATGGGCGGAGCGGATGATGGTGAAAAACCACCTTCGCCAAATGGGCAGTCCGAATCGTACTGCTCCTGTTTCGTTTCTGTATCACTACCTAAAAATGTTTCATGAAACGGTGTCTCCGATTTGTCTGTATTCATAATATTTCTCCTTCTTAACCAACAACTTCACTTTGCTGTTTATTCATCCAGTTCGAGTTTTAGTATCTCCGAAATTATCTCACGCTGTCTCTCATAAAATAGCATTTCCTTGTTATGCTCGAAATATTTCTTG
>DEBW01000186.1:6571-13633 GCA_002348905.1 Ruminococcus flavefaciens
TTCCATAACGTGAGATGAAGCCGGAACTGTAATAGTTCACTGTAAGTTCCGTGACGAATATCACCAGCTCCTGACCTTCGTTAAAGCACTCCTCACAGAAAACGAATGCATTTTCCAGCATTTTTCCGGTTTTATCCGTTAGCTTTTTTAATTCTTCGGTATGAACTGAAAAATCTTTTTTGACAGTATCAAGTGGTTTCCCGTCACTTTCCCTCAAGAGAGCTGCCAGAGCTTCAAGCAATTGAATCGTCCTGTGTCTGGAATACTGCTCGTCCTGCGACATACCTGCGCCCTGCCGTACATTCTCCATATCTTTGATGCACTTCTGAACTTCGTCTGCAATAACTGCATCGGCTGCTTTTTTAGCCCCCTGGAGCTTAGGACGCACCGACTTCAGGATATTCATATACTCTTTCAGTGTAAGCTCTTCACAGCATACGTTTCGGAAACCTTCGTTCAGCCTGTCAAGGATAAGTCCGAGCAGACTCAGACGTTCATCGAATTTAGCAGCTTTTGCACGGCTTTTTATGGTGTCGTCGGCTTTGCCGTCAAGAATATCAGGAATCTGATAATCTGAACGGTACTTATTGAACAAATCGTAATAGATCGAGAAATCCTTTGCGATTTTCCTGTTTGTAAGGTATTGTGAAACAAGGTCTTCATTGACCTTTATACCTTTGCTTTCAAGAATGCGGATCATAGCCGAGAGGTCAGTCCAGCCTCGTGCAGTAACATAGTTTTTGCCGTCAACGGTAGTTTCTATGCGGTAGAAGTCGCTTTTTCTTATTTCAAGGTATGTCATTATGGAAGGGTGAACGTTCTTTTTGTAGGCGTATTTCTTCCATACATCATAATCAGGCTCGACTGTCAGCACCTTTAGCCTGTCCCATGTCACTATGTCGAATTCACGCACAGAATTATTATATTCCGGCGGATTTCCGGCAGTCACAACTATCCAGCCGTGCGGGACTTTATGCCGTCCGAAGGTCTTGTACTGTAAAAACTGCAGCATTGACGGTGCGAGAGTTTCACTCACACAATTGATCTCGTCGATGAAGAGGATACCCTCTGTAAGCCCTGTGACTTCCATTTGATCGTAAACACTGGCGATGATCTCAGACATAGTGTACTCTGAAACACTGTACTCCCTGCCGCCGTAGGTCTTCTTCTCGATATATGGCAGTCCGAGTGCAGACTGCCTTGTATGGTGAGTCATTGAATAGGAGACAAGTCCCACCCCAAGCTCCTGAGCTATCTGTTTCATTACCGCAGTTTTACCGATGCCGGGAGGCCCTATCAGAAATACCGGGCGCTGCTCCTCCTCCGGGATAAGGTATTCACCGAAATCGTCCTTTTCAAAATATGCGGTCATCGCATTTTTTATCTGTTCTTTTGCCTGCTCTATATTCATATTTTTCCTCATATACCTATTTATCTTCACAGCCCGTCTCACTGAACTTCCGAAGATTGTCAGCTATATTTATCTGCTTATTACTTCGGGCGTACTCAATGAAATTACCGATATTACGGCTTGTCAGTAATTTAAGTTTATTATTGGCAATAACACTTTTAACCGTTTTCAAGTCACCTTTTTCAATTGCAAATTTAAAAATCTTGCTGAAATTCTTTTTTAAATAGACATTAAACTCAACAGTTGAGTGACCATTGCAGAACATCTGACAGAGAATATCATATTTTACTGCTAAACTGATCTTTGTTGAAAATTCCTCATCCCTTATCATAATGATAACATCAGCTACATCAACTTTATCTGCAATGAGTTTTGCAACATTTATTTTGACGCCTCTGAAATCCAGACATTCAAGGTATTTACAATCGTTAAAGGCATAGCAACTGATAATAGCTGAGGCGTTTGGTATCGTGACAGATTTCAGTTTGCAGCTATCAAAAGCGAATTTGCCGATACTTGTTAAACTATCAGGAATAACTATCGTCTCAAGGTTATCACAAAGAAAAAATGCATATTCCCCAATGCTTGTAACGCCTTCCGGAATTACCACCGATCTAAGATCAGCTCGTCCATAAAACGCTCTATCTTCAATACTTATGACACCGTCAGGTATAACTACATCCGTAACGTTATCTTCTGAAACATATTTTTTCAGAACACCACTTTCAATTTCAAAGCTCATAATAAGTTTCTCCTTTTTTAAGTATATACCAGGATATCTGAAAAGATCACTATGCAAGATGACTGTCTTTGTAATTGGTCAATAATTCGGTATAATTCTTCTTTTGAAACAGTTCTGCATGATCTATCATACTGTTTATGTTTCTCTTTGTCAGAAGAACTCCGTCACTCAGCACCTTATTAATAACATCTTCCCTATCCTGCTCAATAGCATCCTTGAACAGCTTGGTGAAATTTTTCTTGAAGTAAGCCTCGAATTCCTTATCTTTATAGCTGTTAAGGTAAAGATCAAATAGTATGCCATACTTAAAGGAATGATCCATTTTTATGCTATAGTTACCTTCATTTATCATAGCTACAACATCCTTCATAGGAACTTTCTTACGTAGTAATAATTGATAATCTATCTTAGTTCCTCTGATAATTACAGTTTCAAGTCCGTAATTCTCCCTGTCAAATGTGTAGTCATCAATAATATCGCTTTTTATATCATCTGGAAGAACAACCGTTTTAACGCTGCCTCTTGAGACAATGAAGTCAAATAATTCAACAACAGTATCCGGTATCACTAATGTTTCAAGTTGCCTGGTATTAGAAAAAGCAGAGCTTTCAATTCTTGTAACACTTTCAGGAAAAGTGATCGTTTTTATCATGCTATTATAAAATGCAGCGCCTGAAATAGTTCTTACACCGTCAGGAATGGTTATCTCTGTTTTGGCTTCGGGACATTTTATCAGTTTTTTTACAGTTTTATCATATAATACTCCGTCAATCGAGCAATATGCACTGTTAGATTCAGCGACCTCTATGCTTTCAAGCGACTCACAGCCTATAAAAGCATTATCGCCGATCTCCTTAACACTTGCAGGGATAATTATTGACTTCATGGGGAAACAATCTCCAAAAGCTTCATTTTTTATCTTTTCAACACCTTCAGCAATAGTAACAGTTTCAAGTTTATAGCATCTATAAAATGCCATTAAACCTATTGTCTTGACGTTGCCATTAATAATAACGGCCTTTATATTTTCACAGTACATAAATGCCCGCTCAGCTATTTCTGTAATGTCATTCGGTATAACTACCTCTGTGACATCAGGTTCCTCTTTGTATTTTCTTAATACACCATTTTCAATTTCAAAGCTCATAATTATTCTCCTTTAAATTTCATCTTTATGAAGTATCAGTTTTATTGCCCATGTCGGAACATCAGCATTGAAAAAGTCCTCTTTTATAAACACAAATGCCGTTTCATAGGCGGGATTCTTGCTTGGAAAAGTGCCGTAGCCGTCCGTGAAGTATATCATTCCTTTGAGATTGGTGAACTCCTTCTTGGCAATGAGTTCATTGACAGCATCAAATACCGGACGAAAATCCGTACCGCCTAAACCTTGTATCACCATTGTTTCAAGATAGCGGTCAAATTCCTCACGGGAGGTTATCTTGATATGCTCCTGTATTTCTGCGTCACACTGGATTATATGCAGATTGATCCTGCTGAAAAAGCTCTCTGTCTGCTGTAAAATATTATATGTCTTTTTCAGGAAGGTCTGCACCAGCTCGCCCGACACTGAACCGGACGTATCTACCGCAATGACAAACTCACGGATACGCTTGACCTCTTTGTATTCGAGCGGCTCAATAAGTGGCATATTCTTGTATAGTTTCAGTCCGTAGGTATAGAAAACGTAGTCGAATTCGTCATCGTTGACCTGCATTGCCTCGCCCATTACGGCAAAATTTTTCAGGAATGCACCATAGTCATAGCGTTCACGGTTGACTGCCCGGAGTTCCTGCAATAAGCTGCCAGCCTTCTCTCCCTGTTTTTGCGAGAGCGTTTCCATATCCACTTGCATACGCTCGGCAATTCCCTTCCAGTCCTGTTCTGAACACATCTGCTCTGAATCATCATTATCCGGCGTTCCTGAACCGTCATTGCCGTCATTACTTTCATTGCTTTCGTCAGGATTTGAACCGTTATCGCCGGCTCCAATTGATTCTTTTTCATCATCTGTCATATACCACAGCCTGTGATCGTCAGCACTGAAAATGCCTGACAGTTCATCAAGCTTCGTCTGCGAAGGCTCATTATCGCAAAAATACCGGTACAGCTTTTCCGCAGTCAGCATACCCGCAGCCTTTTCAAGCCTTGCACAAATCTGTTTATGCTTTTTCGATGACGGCGTTTCAAAAACAGCTGCACTGAAACTGTCTATGATGCTCTCGACTGCAATATCGCAGGAGATATTCCAAAGCTTGCGGTTTATGGCAGTGCTTACAAAATTGTGCCTGAAAACGCAGTGCAGGACTGTGTGAAGATAGTCCCGCACTGTGAGATTGCTGTTTTCGGCATAGCGTTTAAGTACATACTTCGGAGAATATGCGAGGTGCTTTCCGTCCGTGCCGAAGGGTATTTCGGCTGATACAGCCGGTTTAAGGCGGCTCAGTGCGGAATCCATAAACCGCAGATTCAGAATGATAGTATTCCGGCAGAAGCGCAGCACTTCTCCCGAAAGCTTTAGCACTTTTTCGTTATCGTTCATATTTTAAGTTTTTTTAGAGGATCGTCAAAGCCGAAATGCTCATTTTTGTAATTGGTGAGGAGCAGCTGTATTTCGTGCTGTTTCGCGTCTATTGACTGCTCGATGAACTTGTCGATATTCTTTTTAGTGAGAAAATCGGTTTTTTCGATGATCTTTCCAAGAAGCTTTGTATCGCCTTTTTCTATTATCTGATCCATAAACTTCGCAATATTCCTTTTCAGAAAGGCGTATGCTTCTTCGTTTTCAGTGGCGCAGTAATAATCAAATATAACAATAAACTTATATTCGGGGGCGATTTTCTTAGAAAAGTTATTCTGCAAGATCATATTCAATGCATTGTTAAAATAATATGCACCCGTTTTTTTTCTAAGTTCTGACACACTGTATTTTTTACCGTTAAAAATTATCTCTCTTAGTTTGCCACATTCAGAAAAAGCGTCTTCTTTAATGCTAACATTGCTGCTTAATATCTTTACCGAGGTCAGACTTATGCATCCACTGAATGCAGCTTCCCCAATTTCCATTATGCTGGCAGGTATCGTGATCGACTTCAGACCTATGCAGTTCTTGAAAGCAGCGTACTCTATTTTCGTTATGCTGGCGGGTATCGTGACCGACTTCAGCCCCCAACATGAGCTGAAAGCAGACTCTTCTATTGACGTCATCTTATCAGTAATATTTGCTGATTTAATTTCACAGTTCTCGAAAGCCGATAGACCTATTTTTGCCACGCTGTCAGGAATAGTGACAGATGTCAGCCTTCTGCACCAATAGAAAGCACGGTCACCTATTTCCGTAACACCGTCCGGGATGGTGACTGAGGTCAGCCCTGAACACTCCATGAAAGCATCGTTGCCTATTTTCGTAACGCCGTCAGGAATAATAACCTCCGTTACCCCCGGTTCTTCTGTGTACTTTTCCAGCACACCATCTTTAATATGAAAGCCCATAATAAAAACCTCCTCATTTCTTCACCGGCATATTCACAGACCTGCGAATATAAGTCCGTCGTTTAAGTTTCTTTGATTCATTGTCGATCGTCCTCGCATAAGCAAGTCCTGCCGCCGCATTTTCTTCAAGCTTATCGTTCAGACTGTAGACATTCTTAGTCATAGCCCCATGAATCACCTCGTTGCGGTATTCTCGCCAAGTATCAAGTGCGAGCAATGCTCCTTTCAGCGTTTCAAGGTCAAGTTTCCGTAAACCATTATACAATGACGAAAGATAACGATCATCTTCGCAGTGATCCTTTTCCGCAAAACTGATCAGTGCAAGTATCATATCCGCTTTAGCTGATATATTCCGAAGAACAGGCGTTTTGTCTTCGCCCTTATATGCAGTGTATAGTTGACGGAGCTGTGATTTATTCCGCCGATTACCAAGTCCGAATTTGTCAGCATCGTTAAGTACCCCTGCCGCCCACAGGAATGCAACAAGCCTGTCCTCAAGCATGGCGTAATCAATCAGCAACGCCTCGAAATAAAAGCCGTGCTTCATCGCTAACTTATGTCTACTTAACAAAGTACGATATGTTTCCTGTTTATCACTGCCTGTCTTTGATTCGTTTATTAGATTAGAAATAAAGATCACTCCTGTCCATATGTAGTATATTTTTACAAAGAATGTATTTGTGAAGGGGTGATTCTAAAAAATCCGTCCAATTCTATAATTTTAGTGTAGCATATATCATTTCATTTGTCAAGGTACTTTGCACAACTTTCTTTAAATCCAAAGTATATTTTTAGCTCATTTATACAATACAAAATAATCAACATACTCGTTTATTATGGTTCTATAATATCATCCCGAATCCACATAACGAGGATTCGGGAATATTCTTTAAGCCGACGGCTTTTCAAAGAGTGCTTCATCAAGCTTATCAGCAGCTTCTTTCTCGACTTTTTTGAGAACATGACTGTAAATGTCCATAGTGATCTGATAGCTCGAATGTCCTAAACGTTCCTGTGCAACCTTCGGAGAAATGCCTAAAGATAACATGATCGTAGCATTAATATGTCTCAGATCATGGAATCGTATATGTTTCAGCTCATTAGCTTTCAGAAAACGGCGGAACTTCAATGAGAATGAATCACTCTTATACGGTGAGCCATCCGCCTGACATATGATATAGTCATTATCTTTTGCATTTCTCTCAGCCTTAGTATCCTTTAACAGTGTAAGCAGCGTAGCAGGTATCTGTATAGACCTCTTACCGCTTTGTGTTTTTGGAGCTTTTGTAATGCTCTCATTATCTACAGTAACAAGGTTCTCTTCAACTGAAAGATATTCGTTTTCAAAGTCAATATGTTTCCATTTCAGAGCAAGCAATTCTCCCCTTCTCAGACTAATGTCATTAAGCTAAGAAAA
>DEBW01000154.1:0-19749 GCA_002348905.1 Ruminococcus flavefaciens
GTTACATTGTACTTCATTGCAAGGTAAACATTAGATGTACCTACACAGTTTTTAGTCTCAGTAACAAGGCGCTTAACGACTACATCCTCCCACTCACGGGAAAGTCTTCTTCGGCATCCGAATTCAGCGAACTTGAAAGTATAAGTGCCGTCGTTCATAGCCTTTATCTTAGCGTCAAGACGTTCCTCGGCAGACTTGCGGAGCTTTTCGTAGTCGTACTTCATGCGGAAGTACACCTCGTTTACGATTTCAAGGAGGTATATCTCAAACTGCATTGCAGAGAAGAGCGGACCGTTTACCTCGATGAAAAGCTCGCCGTTTTCGTCAAGCTTTGCTGTAACGTAGTCACGGATAGGTCTCCACAGGCGGAGGAACTCAACATAGTCATTCTTTATGAAGCGGATAGAGCGGAGATAGTCAAGCTCCTCTTTTTTGAAAGTGAGAGTGCAGAGGTGATCTATCTGCTCGTTTATCTCCTGCACCATTTCAGGAGTGAACACAACGTCCTTATTGCGGCATTTGAAGAAGTACTGACCGCAGAGGTCTGTGTGCTTGTGGAAAATGACCTGATCCATATTGAATTTATAGAGATCAGTGTCAAGGAGCGAAATAACGATAGGTTCAAGTTTCATAATAATTATCCTTTCTTTATCAGAGTATGTCTATCTGGCAGCTTTTCATTGTTTCTATTGCGGCATTGTGCTTTTCTGGAGTTACTCCGGCACAGCACTTTTCATAAACTGCTATCGGAGTTTCGTAGAAATTAGCTTTCAGCATAAGAGCGTTGCTGACTACGCATATATCTGTGCAAAGTCCTATAAGTTCAATTCTGAACTCCTCGCCTGCTGCTGCCTTTTCTATGAGCCTCGGCAGGTCAACAGAGCCGAATGTTTTCTTCTCGACCTGAGTAAATTTCTTACCTGCAAGTGCAGCAGCTATATCCTTATTGAGCTGCCAGCCGTCAGTACCCTTTATGCAGTGCGGTACAGGCAGTTTTTTACCCTCGGCTGTATCCATGTAATTCTCAAAGTGAGTATCCATAGTCACGAATATCTCACCATTGAAGTTCTTTATCTTTTCAACGGCAGCCGGTACTATGCCGCAAGCTTCCTTGCTTCCTAAAGCTCCGTCGATGAAGTCCTTCTGCATATCAACTACAACTAAAAATTCTTTCATAATATTTTCCTCCTGACGCTTATCTGCGCTTATAAAGTTTTGCCGGACGGTGACCTCCGCCACGGACGAACTCTTCTGTCTCGATAACTTTATCTCCAACCATTCGTCTGAAATTTGGTGGTAGTACGGACACATCCATTATTGTTTCGTAAACGCTCTGGAAATATGAGAGCGTGAATTTTTCGGGCATGAAATCAAATATTGCTTCATAATGCTTAGCCTCAGCCCTGAGAGCCGTCAGTGCCGAAGCTATAATGGAAGCGTGGTCAAATGCAAGACCTCCGCTTTCTATTATGCGGTACTTATTACATCCAAAACTCTTATCCGCTGAGAGTACAGCTTTAAGAGTGACATCCTCATGTGTAAGAGTAAGAATATATTCTTCCTCGTCATTCTTACTGAATCCGACTTTGAACCACTGTGCATCTGACGCATCATCTGCGGCTTTCTGATCTATTTTTTCACCGCATATCACTGATACATACGCACATGAGATTATCCAGCCACGAGGATCACGGTCGGGAGTGCTGAATACTCCCACCGGCATTATAGCTGCCGGCTGAACGCTGGTTTCCTCCTGAGTTTCCCTCAGAGCACATTCTTCAATAGTCTCGCCCTTTTGCAGAAAACCTCCCGGCAGTGCCCACATATCCTTGTAAGGATGACCACCTCTTTTTATGAGAAGAAGCATAAGAGCATTTTCAGGATCACGGCGGTAGCTTTCGTTCTCCACTGAGCCTATTCTGAATGCGGCAACATCAGAAGTAACAGACGGGCGTTCATAGTCGTCCTGCTTATAGCTTGATAAAAATTCCTTTTCACTGTCCATTGTGATCGCCTCCTGTGTTATTTCTATTATGATAATATCACAAAAGTAATAAGAAGTCAAGAGGTCAGGATATATTTTTATTTTATAACAAATAGCTTCAAAATATTATATAAAAATAAATCCCGAAAACAGCTTTTTACTGCTTTCGGGATGTGATATACTATTACTCTATTATTCAACTGTAACGCTCTTTGCAAGGTTTCTTGGCTTATCTACGTCAAGTCCCTTTGCAACTGATACATAGTATCCCATGAGCTGGAGCGGTACTACTGCGAGACTTGCTGCAAACAGCGGATCAGTCTTAGGAATGTATGCGGTAAAGTCAGCATTGTCCTCAACACTGTAGTTGCCGTAA
The DNA here is from genome assembly GCA_002348905.1 of Ruminococcus flavefaciens. Lineage (GTDB taxonomy): Bacteria > Bacillota > Clostridia > Oscillospirales > Ruminococcaceae > Ruminococcus > Ruminococcus flavefaciens_O. The sequence goes on from DEBW01000154.1 coordinate 2,361, forward strand.
GTTGTAAGTCCCATGATGTAAGCTCCTCTTGACTTGCACTCCTGCATATTTGAAACAGTCTTTTCAAAGAGAGCCTGCTGAGTTATAACGCTTATAACAAGTGTGCCGTCCTCGATAAGAGAGATTGGTCCGTGCTTGAGCTCACCTGCTGCATAAGCCTCAGAATGGATATAGCTTATCTCCTTCATTTTAAGGCTGCCTTCAAGACTTACTGCGTAGTCGATACCTCTGCCGATGAAGAATGCGTCACGGATATTTGCAAATTTAGCTGCAAACCACTGTATGCGCTCCTTATCTTCAAGTATTCTTGCTACCTTGTCAGGGATAGTCTGTATCTCAGTGATAAGCTCGCTGAAACGCTCGTCAGTTATCTCTCCACGAACCTTTGCAAGCTGCATAGCAAGGAGATATCCTGCAATAAGCTGAGTGCTGTAAGCCTTTGTTGTAGCAACTGATATCTCAGGGCCTGCGAGTGTATAGAACACGTTGTCAGCATCTCTTGCAATGTTAGAGCCGATAACATTTACGATACCAAGAGTCTTTATACCGCTCTCCTTGGCAAGTGTAAGAGCTGCACGGCTGTCGGCAGTCTCACCGGACTGGCTTATGATGATAGCAAGCGCATTCTTATTGAGTGGCATTTTTCTGTATCTGAACTCGGAAGCAAGCTCAACTCTTACAGGTATTGAAGTAAGCTCCTCGATAACGTACTGTACAGCCATACCAACGTGATAAGCTGAACCGCAGGCGATAATATATATCTGTGAAAGTGACTTTACTTCGTCATCAGTAAGTCCGAATTCATCGAGTACGATATTGCCGTCCTTGACAACGGAATTGATAGTGTCACGGATAACCTTTGGCTGCTCATGTATCTCCTTGAGCATGAAATGCTCGTAGCCGCCCTTTTCAGCAGCTTTAGCGTCCCACTTTATTTCAACGAGTTCCTTTGTTATCTCCTCACGGTCGATATTATAGAAAGTTACAGCACCCTTTTCGAGTTTTGCAATTTCCATATTGCCGATATAGTAAACGTTTCTTGTGTATTTGAGTATAGCAGGAACGTCAGAAGCAACATAGCTCTCTCCGCCTGATATACCGATTATCATCGGACTGTCCTTACGTGCGGTATATATCTCGCCAGCATAATCCTTGAACATTACACAAAGAGCGTATGAACCACGGATACGTATCATAGCTCTTGCTATAGAATCGACCGGACCAAGATTATATTTCTTATAGTAGTAGTCGATGAGTTTTACAGCTACTTCTGTATCAGTCTGGCTCTTGAAGCTGTATCCGCTCTTTATGAGCTTTTCTTTAAGTTCCTGATAGTTTTCGATAATGCCGTTGTGTACAGCTACAACATTGCCGTCATCGCTCGAATGAGGGTGAGCGTTAAGAGTTGAAGGTTCGCCGTGAGTTGCCCAGCGGGTATGACCGATACCGCAGCTGCCCTTTACAGCAGCGCCGTTGTTTGTCATCTCCATGAGCACTTTTAACTTACCTTTAGCCTTTACGACTTCGATATCACTATCTCCGTCACGAACTGCAATGCCTGCTGAGTCATATCCTCTGTATTCAAGCTTTGACAGTCCGTCAAGAAGTATCGGAGCCGCCTGCTTAGTTCCTGTAAATCCTACAATTCCGCACATATAATATTCCTTTCCTGCTCTTATGGAACGTATATTTTAATCATTCTGCTTATTGCAGTAATCTAAAAATTCTGCATATGAAGCAAACTGCTTCTTTTGCTTTTTCAGGTTGTCAAGACATTCATTATAGTTTCTTTGAAGTCCAAGCTGATAGACAAACTCTGAATTGAGGTTTTCGCCGTCAGAGAAAAGGTAGAAGTACTCTCTCATAGCCGGCTCTTCCGGCAAGCGTCCGAATCTTTCCTTGTAGCATTTAACGTAATTCACGGCTTCTTTCAGCTGACTGTTCTTGCGTTTCCGGTAGAAATCCTCTATGGATATTATCTTTTTAGCAGGATTTCCGGCGTAGATATAGCCGTCTTCGAGCACTCCGCTGGCTACGGCATTTGCTCCGACTATAACGTTATTGCCTATCTTTGTACCGGGAAGTATAGTAGCTCCCCAGCCTATGAATACATTGTTTCCTATGCTGACGCTTTTTTGTTTTCCGACTACTTCGCCGTACATCTTCTTCAGGACGCACCAGCTGTAGTCATGTGTGAGTATAGTTACCGGACCTGTAATATTAACATCGTCACCGATAGTAAGAAGATGAGGGTTCTGAACGTCTATCATGGTGCTGCGTGGATTGAAAATAGTAAAATTCTCACCTATTTTAACGCCGCTTTTCTTTAAAAACTTAATGTATGAATCAGCACTTGCTCTGTGACCGTAAGTAAGAACGCCGAACAGCTTTGTAACAATGCTCATATTTTCAACCTCTAATTCGTTATTTTATCAACATCAGTAATATTCTGCCTTGTTTAAGCTTTATCAGGTCAATAAAGGCTTTCTGCTTCACTGAAAGTCCGCTTGAAGGGTATCCTGCGATAACTTTCTTTACCATTGGATGTGAGCACATAGTCTTAACAGTCTTTATCTTTTCAGATGTTGTTTTGCCTGAGATATTCTCCTGACGGATGCTTCCACGAAGCTTTATAAGGTACATTGTTCTCAGACGGTTATCAGCTTCGTCCTGATTTTTGAATGTACCCTTGATCTTTCTGCTCATTTCCTTGTACAGGTCGTTGTTGAGCTTGAATATATCAGGTCTGTACTTCTGTGTCAGAGAGTTAGGATTAAAGCGGTAGTTATACTTAGCAGTGCCGACTATTGCAACACCCTTGGCATACCTGTAGTAATCTGCATCGAATACGATATCCTCGGATATCATTATACGCTCTGACGGGAATTTTATCTTATTCTCTTTTATTACCTTGAAATTATAGACTGAATTCCACACTGACATTCTTACAGAATCATGCTTTCCCGGAGCAGAACCGAGAATACGCATGAAAAAGCTCTCATAAGCCTGTTCGCCGGTATATATCTCAGGCGCATATGTCTCAGTGAAAAGGATATTTCCCGAATCATCGACTTTTTTAAATCCGCCGATAACAGTATCGACATTATTCTCATCGACCTGCTTCATAAGTTCTTCGATCATATCCTTATCGCAGTAGTCATCAGAATCTATGAAGGTGACATAATCGCCTGTACCGATGCTCATACCTGAATTTCTTGCAAAACCAAGTCCGGCATTCTTTTTGTGTATGACCTGTAATCCCGGATTATTCTTTACATATTCATCGCATATCTTTCCGCTGTCATCGGTCGAACCGTCATCTACGAGGATTATCTCAAGATTATCATAGGTCTGAGCCAGCAGGGAATCTATGCACTGACGGAGATATTTCTGAACATTATAAACCGGAACAATGACTGTAACTTTAGGATTCATATATAACTCCTTATTTCAACTAATATCACTTTACAATATCATTCCAACTCTGGATATAGACTTCTGCCTTTTTGCGTTCTCTTGCGATCACGGAATCAATAGCCTTGCAGTCAAGCTCAGCCATAAGCTTCTTTTCGTCCTGACCCCTGATAGCTGTACCAGTAGCGATCAGTCTTTCAGAAAGTCCGAACAGGTTAAGAACGCTCTTGATACGTGTACCTACAGTTTCAGGAACAACTGAAATAAACTTTGTATGGAAAATTATTGAAAATGCCGTTGCATGGAAAGAATCGCTTATTACATACTCAGCATTCTGTATCAGCGAGAGGAAATCCTCCACCTTCGGAGACCATAACACTTTTCCGTAGCGGTAGAACTCGAACCAGTGATTGCAAACGTTTATTACAGGCAGACCATACTTCTTTGAAAGTTTCTTTTCAAAGGCTTCGATATTCTTGTCATGGTGGAGATTGTATACCATGATATACTTCTGACCTTTGTACTTCTTTGAAGCGACCTTAGCCCAGTCATTTCTTGAAAGAAGGAACGCAGGATCAATTATCCACTGAGGATCACTGATCTTCATCTTCTTCATTATTTCAATGCCTGAATCCTCACGGCATGATACTTTGTCGAATCTCTTCAGAGATCTTACCTCATGCTTCCATTCCTTCTCTGTGAAAGAAGTCTTTCCGAAGCTTGAAGAATAAGTCACCTTAACGCTGTCGTCTTTAAGGTTATCGAAAACATCAAGCATCATAAAGCCGTTGAGAGACTGATCTCCGCCGCAGCAGTAGATATCCTCCGGAGCTGTCTTTTCATTTATCTCTGAAGCAGAATAGAAAACACGGCTGGAAAGCTTGAGGTTTTTCTTTATATAGTTTGTAAACACTATCTTTCTCTTGATATAGGAGATAGTGAATGCTGCGATAGCTCCGACGTAGATCACCGGATTCTTTAATTTGCTACTCTTTTTTCTGAGGCGCTTGAGCTGTCCGGCAAGAGTAACGTCCTCCGGAAAATAATCAATTACCTCAGCATCGAATCCCAAGCGGTCCAATGCCTCCTGAAGAGCATAACACTGCAACACACTTCCCCAGTTAGCCTGTCTGTGTGTTGTTACGATTCCAACTTTTTTCATTTTACTTTTTCCTTACAATTTCTGTATAGAGGTTCATATATTTCTTTAAGAAGATCGAATAATCGAACTTCTCTGTATAGTCCTTTGATGCCTGAGCTTCAAAGCCTGCTTTCATCTCAGGATCATCTATCATCTTCATTATCTTTACGAAAAGGTCGTTTGCATCCTCAGTACGGAACACAAGACCGTTTTTATCATCACGGACAATTTCGAGATTATTCTCTATATCAGAAACTATGATAGTTTTATTTGCAGAAAACACCTCTATCGGTGTAAGCGGGAAACCTTCCCACCTTGACGGAAGCACTACAAAATCGAGCTTTTTGATAAGTTCGAGAACATTTTTCTGATATCCAAGAAATACGATATTATTTCTTATTTTAAGTGCATCCACCATATTTTCGAGTTTGTCTCTGTCTTCGCCGTCACCTATCAGTATACCTACTGCATCCGGATTCTTCTGTACTACCTTTTTCATTGCAGTTACGAATATATCAAAGCCTTTCTGCTTTGTTATTCTTCCGATGCAGCCTATCTTTACAGCATTCTCAGGCAATTCCGGCAATACAGCAGGCTCCTGATTATTTGAAGCCTCGATAGAATTGTATATAACCCTGACCTTGTCGGCAGGTATGCCGTATTCTTTCATAAGGTTCTTCTTTACGGTCATTCCGCAGGCTACGATATTCGCCTTTGAAAGAGCAAACCTCAGAAGCGGCTTCTTGCCGTAGAACACATTATGTGAAGTATAAACGTGTTTAAGGCGTGGGTTTACAAACTGTAACATCCTGCCATAGAATGCAGCCATTCTGTGATGAGTATGGATAACATTAATATTGTTAGCTTTTATATATTTATTCAAGGCTGTGAAAGTTTCGAGGATCACTTTCGGGATCTTCTTTTCAACATCAGGAATAGTTAAATGATCCACGTTTACTTTTTTCAGCTCATCGACATAAGCACCGCCGCATGAAGCTACAAAAGGTTTAACATCGCTGCTTGCATCCTTGCAAAGCTGATATACAACCTTCTCAGCACCACCTTGTCCCATTGTACGTGAGATATGAAGTACCTTTATCATTACTTACCTTTCCTTTTTTCCTTGATAATGTCTATGATAAACACCATATTGCCTACAAAGTAGCGCTTGAAGAGTCTTCTTGGCTCCTGCATGACTCTGAAAAGCCATTCAAGGCTGTGCTTCTGCATCCACTCCGGAGCTCTCGGGATATTTCCTGAAATAACGTCAAAGCTTCCGCCAACGCCCATAAATACAGAATCATTTCCGTCGTCCTGAAGGAACTCAATGAGGTATTCCTTCATAGGGCTGGTGATTCCTACGAATACGAAATCCGGCTTTACCTTTTTAAGCTCGGCAGATATCTCGCCCCATTCAGCTTCCTTGAAGTAGCCGTTATGGATACCTGATATCTTGAGAGCAGGGTGCTTTTTCTTCAGTACAGCAGCAGTTTTTTCAACTACCTCCTGCTTTGCACCGAGAAGGTAGATGGTATAACCCTTCTTCTCGCTGAGAGCAACGAGGCTCTGCATAAGGTCGATTCCTGCAACACGCTCAGGAAGAGGCTTGCCCAGAAATTTACTTGCCTTGATGACAGATGCACCGTCAGCGTTGATAACGCCGCAGCTGTTTACGATCTGTTTCAGACGCTCGTTCTCGTTAAGCTCGTTGATCTTATCAGCATTAACGCCCATAAGATGAAGAGGTTCTTTCTGCTTTACATACTCCTCGACCAGAGCAATAGTCTGCGGTACATTAAGCACATCTATCTTTGTGTTCAATATCTCGATGCGCTTGTTTTTTCCAAGAATCTTTTCTTGTTTTGCCGGCTTCCAGTTCTGCATTTCCAATACTTCCTCCTACAAAATTACTATGCCTTATGCATAATTTTCTTAGCCAAACTGAGCATTCCTGTTTTACGGATAACGTGGTTAATACTGAACTTTACTCTGCCTTTCAGGTTATCGTCACCGTAAACTTTAAGGACGTACTCTAAGCCTTTATCTTTATAGTCACGCCAGAAATCATCGTAATTTTCCGGCTTTTTAGTTTTCTTTGAAAGATTGTGATTGTATTTTATGTAAGTCTCATCTTTTGTTTCTCTCATGAGTTTGGAAGAGTGTCTGAGCTGTTCTTTCAGCTTTTCATTGTTGTCGTTGTGGAAAACCATGAGTGAGACACCGTGTTTTGTATCAACGTCAGGCATACACAGTTCTATGCCCCAGAAATCAGCGATGGTGATATCAGACTGATATTTTCCCGGAAACTGACAGTTAAAGCATCCGTTATTCATCAGCAGGTCTTTTCTGAAAAGCGCAATGTAACGGCTTATGCCAAAAGTATTTACATACGATTTCCCGTTCTCAAACTTTGCATATACCGGATATCCCTTCCATCCGCCCGGTTTATAGCGGAAAGAATAGGTTTTAAGCTTGCTGTTCTCACGTTTTTCAAGATAGTGTTTGTAGTCAAGCCAGAATTCTGCCTTCGGAGTACCGTGGCAGACTATATCCACTGTCAGAAGTCTGTCATCAGGTACTTCTTTTGATGCAAGACAGCTCCTGAGAGCTGCCACCTGACACGGAGTACCGCTGAACAGTACGTAAAAGCCGTTGTTAAGGTCTCTCTGCACCTCGGTATACATTTTTCCGCAGTCAGAGCGGACATACTTTGAGCCGCAGAATCTCACGGCTTCCTTGAACGTAAGCGCACGTCCGTGACTTACGCTCAGGTCTTCATTGAACTGTGAACCGTAGACCGAACATTTCTCGTTTTTATGCAGAGCGAAAAATGCGCTTACAATACCGAGAAAAGCTCCGCCTGAGGACGAAAATCTTGTAAATTCGTCCTTATTTATGTACGCAAAGGCGTTGGTATTAGATTTACTCATTCTTTTATTCCCTTAGAAGCTGTCCACGGCTGGTATTCTTTTTCCTCCAGGATATCAGCTATTCTCTCGCAGGCATGACCGTCGCCGTATGGGTTGCAGGCACGGCTCATAGCATTGTAGGAATCCTGATTATCAAGGAGTTCAGTAAATGCCTTGTAAATAGTCTCTTCGTCAGTTCCGACAAGGCGTAAAGTACCGGCATCAACGCCCTCAGGACGCTCTGTGGTATCACGCATTACAAGTACAGGAACGCCGTAGCTTGGACATTCCTCCTGGATTCCGCCTGAATCTGTAAGGCAGAGGAAGCTTCTTGCCTCAAAGTTGTGGCAGTCAAACACTTCGATAGGCTCGATTATATGTATCTGCTTGCAGTCACCGAGTTCCTCGTCAGCAGCCTGTCTTACAACAGGGTTCATATGTATCGGGTAAACAGCCTTGCAGTCAGGATGCTCGTCAAGAACTCTTCTGATAGCTCTGAACATATGATGCATAGGTTCGCCGAGGTTTTCTCTTCTGTGAGCTGTGATAAAAATGAGCTTCTTATCGCCTACCCATTCAAGTTCAGGGTGAGTATAGTCTTCCTTTACGGTATGCTGCATAGCATCAATAACGGTATTTCCGGTAATATAAACAGTCTCAGGATCTTTGCCTTCCTTGATGAGGTGGTCTGCCGCAAGCTGTGTTGGTGCAAAATTGAAACGGCTCACGATGCCGACAGCCTGACGATTGAACTCTTCAGGATACGGGCTGAATATATTATAAGTTCTCAGACCAGCTTCAACGTGACCGACAGGTATCTGAAGGTAGAAGCAGGCAAGAGCGGTAACAAAAGTTGTGGAAGTATCACCGTGAACGAGAACAACATCCGGCTGTTCTTTTTCAAGAACTTCCTTGATACCGTTGAGGATATTAGTAGTTATATCAAAAAGAGTCTGCCTGTCCTTCATAATATTAAGGTCGTAATCCGGCACAACACCGAATGTTTCGAGAACCTGGTCAAGCATCTGACGATGCTGGGCAGTAACACAGACAACAGTCTTTATTGTTGGACGTTTCTTCAACTCGTTTACAAGAGGACACATTTTTATTGCTTCTGGTCTTGTTCCGAACACCAACATTACTTTTTTCATCCGACAATCTCCAATCTCAATAGAAATATTTTCTTATATTAACCACCTTAATAGTTAACAATAACATTTCAGTCAGCAGTGTGTAAAAAAATTAATTTTCGACAATATTGCATAATTAACTCACTTAACAATCCATGCCTTATATGCATTTTACACATCTGGTAAGATACACCGATCCAAGGTACACAGACTTCGGCAATATATGCACTGCTAAATTTCATTATAGTACATAAGGCTTACCTTTGTCAAGTATAAATAAATCCATATACCCCTTTTTGGACATATATACAAAATCCAACGCACACTTTACTGAAAGTTAAACTATGTGCATACCATATTTATATATGGTAATTATAAAAATATGTAAACAGAAGTTTTTTCTCTATAGAAGGCGTTTTTCTGCAAGAGTACAGTTGATAATGACTTTTGGTCATTACGCTGTTTTTTGTACAAAACTTCCAAACGTATCAAAAATGAAACGGACGGCATTTTTTATCATAAAAGCCGTCCGTTTTGCTGAATCGCTTATTATCTGTGTTCATCAAACCACTTTGTCATAGCATCGAGGACAAGTTCAGTCTCGTGATACTCAGGGTGTATCATCGGAAAAGCATGAATGAGCTTCGGATTGCTGCCCATGTGATGAAGCTTGTATTCTATTCCGAGACTTCCCATAGCTCCTGCAAAATCAATGCTATAGCGCTCGATAAGGTCTTTTTTACTTGTCATAAAATAGCATGGCGGAAGATTTTTTATAATCTCCGGACACTCAGGGTTTTTGAATTTTTCAAACTTGTTGCTCTGTTCGCTCTTGTCATATATGGAGCGTGAAAGATACTTGCCTATCTCATCATTATTGACGGTATAGAACATACCGCCGATAAGTCCCATAGCTTTAATTTTTACGTCCGGAACTTTACAGCCGGCTATTTCACGCATTTCCGCCGATTTTTGCATTGCAGCCACATATACCGACAAATATGCTCCTGCACTCTCTCCTGAGAGATAAACTCTGTCGAGGTCAGCATTTTCACCGGAAAGGCGTTCTGCGACATAGCTTATACCGGCGCATACATCTGAAAACTGCTCATAAACACGCACTTCGGGTATAAGGCGGTACTCTATCGAGCATACTATATACCCACGCTTGGCAAGAAGCCTTACATACCCAAGAGATACGTCTTTGCTGCCTTCGATAAGTGCTCCGCCGTGGATATAAATTACCACCGGCAGTTTTTCGCTTGTGTCAGGTCTGATGATATCCATAAGAAGCTCCTGTCCCGTGGAGTTTTTATACGGTATATCACGCTCCTCACGCAGACCGTCAGCAGATATCCTGCAAAGCTTTTCAATACTTGTCTCCCCCACTTTTACGCCTGCAAACATTTTGTCGATACCCAGCATTTTATTGAGATTTTTCTTAAAAGTATCAATAATAAATTTTTCCATGAACATAAATACATCACCCTTTATAATAAGTTCACGCCTATATCACAAGGCGTAAAAATATTATACCATTTCGGTTGAAAAATTGCAACAAAAAAGTTTCTCCCCTCACTTGGAGGGGAGAGAGGATTGGATATTGAAAGAAGAAGATTTCATTTTGAAAGAGTACATTGCCGAAGTATTTTACAGCAATTAGTACAATCTTTTTAATAACATAAATAAGATTTATGTCTGTTATTATTATACATTAATAGTAAGAATTTGTCAATAGTTAAAATGAAAACATTTTATGAATTTCGTTATACAAGGTGAAAATGTTCAAGTGCGTTGTATATACCGTCTTCGAGTATCGGAGTCGTAACATAGGAAACGTAAGGATATATCACATCTGCTCCGCCCATTGCAATACTGTTCGGAACAGCACGAAGCATCGGAAGGTCGTTTGTACTGTCGCCTATAGCATAGGCATTCTCCGGCGAAATACCAAGCTTTTTCAGTATCAGGTCAATCGCAGTAGCCTTTGAGAATCCAAGAGGAACATTCTCAAAAAAGCCGTTCCCACGGTCGATGATATCATAGTACTGCCCTATTTTACGCCTGAAAAGCTCCATATCAGCGTCCGGATTAGTCCATATAACGAACTTGTCGAAAACAAATTCCGGATCAGTAACACGGCGGTCTATTGGTATGCCTTCCTCGATGAAAGACACGAGGAAGTCCTCAAGGTCGGCATTTTTCGGTGCATCATCGTCGAAGAAGTAGCCGTCCTTGTGTTCGTACACAGGAGTAACTCCGCACTCACGGTTTATTTCTGCCACCATACGGCAGTGCTCCTGACTAAGCTTGTTATAGAGCAGTACCTCGCCGTTGTACTCGATATACGTACCGCAGCCGCAAATAAGACCGTCAAAGCCGAGGTCACGCACTGTACGGTTGACATTGAATTCTGTCCTGCCTGTATTTATAAATGTAAGGCAGCCGTTTTTTCTTGCCTCGGATATAGCCCTGCGAGTGCTTTCGGGAATAATGCGGCGGCTGTCCTCAGTGATGAGAGTGCCGTCGATATCAAAAAAAATAACAGATCTCAAAAAAATCTCTCCTTATCAGTTTTCAACATTATTATAAGACATTGTTTAAAAAATGTCAAGCGCATATAAGCCGTTTATCACGTATTAACTTAAAAAATACGATTTACGTATAATCATGGATTCACCTTAATTTTAGGATAAACATAATCATTTTGGTGATCTGGCGTTGCGGACGGCGGAACGCCGTCCCTACATTAGTTTAATGGTAATTGCAGCCTCAAATCCTACATATGCACCCAAAATCCATTTCTTTTCACGTTTCAATCACCTTTATTTCATCATTCTTACACATTTGATTATTGAAAGTTTTCTACAAAAATGCTATAATAATTTTGTTTTATATTACTATAACATGATATTGAAAGGGGTTAAATATGAAACACTATCTTGAATCAAAAGAAAACGTCCTGTCTGAGGTAAAAAGCTCAGAACAAGGTCTTTCCGCTGATGAAGCTGCCAAACGTCTTGCTGAAAACGGCAAGAACAAACTCGATGAAGCTCCGAAGCCTACGCTTCTCGCACGTTTTATCGAACAGTTCAAAAACCCGATGATACTTGTACTTCTCGCTGCTGCTGTTATCTCAGCCGCTACCGGAATCATTTCAGAAGGAAAGCTTGAAGCTGATGTATTCATCATTCTCTTTGTCGTTATCGCAAATGCTGTTCTCGGCGTATATCAGGAAAATAAAGCCGAATCCGCTATCGAGGCTTTACAGGCTATGAGTGCCGCTCAGAGCAAGGTCTACCGCTCAGGCGAGCTTGTAGTTATACCAAGCTCAGATATCGTTATCGGTGACGTTATCACTCTTGAAGCCGGCGACAACGTTCCTGCCGACTGCCGTATCCTTGAAGCTGCTGCTCTCAAGGCTGAGGAGTCTGCTCTCACTGGTGAAAGCGTACCTTGCGACAAGGACTGCGATATTCTCACAGGCGAGGAAGTACCTCTCGGAGACAGAAAAAATATGCTCTATATGGGCAGCTCTATCGCCTACGGCCGTGCAGAAGCTGTTGTAGTTGCTACCGGTATGCAGACTGAAATGGGTAAGATAGCCGGAGCTATCGCCAACGCTGAGGACGATGAAACTCCTCTCCAGAAGAGCCTTACTCAGCTCAGTAAGATACTCTCCGTTGCTGTTCTTATCATATGTGTATTCATTCTCATACTCAGTGTTGTAACAAAGATAATACACGGCGAATTTGAAGGCGATGAACGTCTCAGATCATTCCTCGATTCATTCATGATAGCTGTCAGCCTTGCCGTTGCTGCTATCCCTGAGGGACTTGCTGCCGTTGTTACAGTCGTTCTCTCTATCGGCGTTACCAATATGTCAAAGCGTGGAGCTGTTATCCGCCGTCTTACAGCCGTTGAAGCTCTCGGATGTGCTCAGGTTATATGCTCCGATAAGACAGGTACTCTCACTCAGAACAAGATGACTGTCGTTGAGGAGTATACAAGCGATAAACAGCTTCTCGCAACTGCTATGGCTCTTTGCTGTGACGCTGTTCTCAACTCTGACGATACAGTTGCAGGTGAACCTACAGAAGCCGCTCTCGTTGCATACGCTCACAAATGCGGACTTAAAAAGTACGAGCTTGAAGCTAAAACTCCACGTAAAGCAGAAGCTCCTTTCGATTCAATGCGTAAGATGATGTCAACTATACATCAGACCGCAAACGGCTACATCCAGTACACCAAGGGTGCTCCTGACGTTGTTCTCAGCAATTGTACAAAGATACTTGATAACGGCTCTGTGCGTGAAATGACTGCTTCTGACCGTGAAAAGATTCTCGCTCAGAATAAGGCTTTAGCTGACAAGGCTCTCCGTGTGCTTATGGCTTCCTACCGTGAGTATGATTCTATCCCGCAGGACACATCTCCTGCCGCACTCGAAAAAGACCTCATATTCATCGGTATGACCGGTATGATAGATCCTGTTCGTCCGGAGGTAAAACCTGCTATCGAACTTTGTAAGACTGCCGGCATACGCCCTGTAATGATAACCGGTGACCATAGAGATACCGCCGTTGCCATCGCTAAGGAGCTCGGCATAATCAACGAAGGTCAGCAGGCTATAACAGGTGCTGAACTCTCCAAGATACCGGATGAGGAATTCAACAATACCGTTCAGAACTACAGCGTTTATGCCCGTGTTCAGCCTGAACACAAAGTTCGTATCGTAAACGCATGGCGCAAGAAGAATATGACTACTGCTATGACCGGCGACGGCGTTAACGATGCTCCTTCCATAAAGAGCGCTGATATCGGCGTTGGTATGGGTATCACAGGTACTGACGTTACCAAGAACGTTGCTGACATGGTTCTCACAGACGACAACTTCGCTACTATAGTAGGCGCTGTTGAAGAAGGCAGACGTATCTATGACAATATCCGCAAGGCTATACAGTTCCTGCTTTCAAGTAACCTCAGTGAGGTTATATGCATCCTCGTTGCTACACTCGGTCTCGGCGCACTCACAGGCGGCTCGTTCACAATCTTCGGACCTGTTCACCTCCTCTGGATAAACCTCGTTTCCGACTGCTTCCCAGCCGTTGCACTCGGTATGGAATCCGCTGAACCCGGTATCATGAACCGTAAGCCAAGAAGCAGCAATGCTCATATCTTCTCTGACGGTCTCGGAGTAAACCTCTTATGGCAAGGTCTTGTAATATCTGTACTCACACTCGCCTCTTACGTTATCGGCGCTCAGACTTCTCCTGCTGCCGGTACAACAATGGCTTTCATCACACTTTCAGTATGTGAGATGCTCCACTCATGGAACATGAGAAGCCTTAAAAAGTCCATTTTCTCAATGCACAGCCACAACAAGATGCTTACATTCTCTATCATCGTATCATTCGTTCTCATAGTACCGATACTTCTTATCCCTGCACTCAGAAACATCTTCGACCTCACTTCTCTCTCAGGTATGCAGTACCTCTGGTCATTCATACTCGCAGCTGCTATAATCCCGATAGTTGAAACTGTAAAGGCTATTCAGAGAGCAGCAAGCAAGTAAAACATATCGTTTCAAATCAAAATAAACATGATCGTAAGGGCGGATATCATCTGCCCTTACATCTTTTCAGGAGTAAAAATGTTAAAATTTATTAAATCTCAGCCGGTACTCGCTATATCTTTTCTTGCGGCGGTAATAACTATGTTCATCATTCCGCCGGATATGGAATATATCGGCTACATAAACCGTACTGTCCTCATCGAGCTGTTCGCTCTTATGATAGCTATTGCCGGTTTCAGAAGCGTCGGAATATTCGACAAGGCTACTGACCTCATGCTGAAAAAAGCCGGTACTGTGCGCCGTATAGCACTTATTTTCATACTTCTCTGCTACTTTTCCTCAATGCTCGTTACAAATGACGTTGCTCTCATTACCTTTGTACCGCTAACTCTTATGATATTCTCCGGTGTCAAGGACGAAAAAGCACGTATACTTACAATAGTCCTCGAAACATCAGCCGCTAACCTGGGCAGTATGATGACACCTGTCGGAAATCCGCAGAACCTTTACATCTACGACCATTACAAGCTGACAGCTATGGACTTCATAAGAACTATGCTCCCTTCAGGAATACTCAGCCTTGTAATGGTGATACTTCTTACTTTTCTTATCCCTTCACAGGTCTGCACCGCTGAAAACGAGCACAGCTCCGAAACAAAGCCAGCTCCTACAATAGGCTACGGCGTACTCTTTGCGGTATGTCTGCTTACGGTATTCCGTGTACTGCCTGACTGGGCGTGTCTTATCGCTGCTGTAGTGATAGCTGCTATATTTGACTGGAAACTGCTCCTGAAAGCCGACTATGCGCTTCTTGCTACATTTGTATGCTTCTTTGTGTTCGTGGGAAATATCGCACGTATCGAGTCTGTAAACAGCTTCTTCCGTGAAAGACTTGCAGGTCACGAACTTGGTATATCAATACTCCTCTCACAGGTGATAAGCAACGTTCCTGCATCGCTCATGCTCTCAAGCTTCACTGACAACGGTACTCAGCTTCTTCTCGGAGTTGACCTCGGCGGACTTGGTACTATAATCGCTTCTCTTGCAAGCCTTATCTCCTTCCAGTTCTACCGCAAGACCGATACCGCACAGTCTGGAAAGTATCTCCTTGCATTTACAGTTGTAAGTATCGTTATGCTCATACCGCTTATATTGCTTAATATTATAATTTAAAATAAATATCTGGATAGTATAATTTATTAAAAATAACCACACGGACGGCGAAACGCCGTCCCTACAATTCAGCGTTATTTCGTTGCATCGTGTAGGGGCGACGTTCCGTCGCCCGCAATTTTCTGATTAAATTCAAGCTTTTCTGCAATCTGCGGGCGGATGATATCCGCCCCTACTTTTTGTCAATATCACGTTTATTGACAGGTATAAAATTACCATTTTTTAATGTTTACATCATTTTCATTGATATTTGTTCGATTTTATGGTATAATTAATTCATTGATATGATATGGAGGTGTCATTATGAATCAGCATACACGTTTCAATCTGCCAATATGTCTCGCTGTCGAGGAGGACGCTTTCTTCCATACAGATGAGATAGTAAAGCGCTATATACCCGATATTATCGGTCAGAAAGCTATAATCATCTCAGAAGAATTCCTCATCGGCATCTACAAGGAAAAAATCACCGACATCAGCAAGGATTTCGGCAATGCTGAGATCTTTGCCATGGGAGCTGCAAGCTTTGATGAAGCCGTTTCTATCGCTAAAAAAGTCTGCGTTGAGGACATAAAGGTCATCATCGGCATCGGCGGCGGACGAGTTCTCGATACTGCAAAATACGCCGCTCACATAAGCAAGGCTGTATACATCTGTATGCCTACTTCCCTCAGCAACGACTCCCTTGCTTCGCCTTTCTCAGTTCTCGAAACCTACGGCAATGCCCGTAAGACCTTTGCCTGCAAGATACCGACAGCTATCATAGTTGACACTAATATGATAATCAACGCTCCGGAAGGACAGACTCTCTCAGGCATCGGCGACACTATCGCAAAGCATACCGCTCTCTACGACTGGAAATTGTCAGCTTCAAAAACTGCATCTCAGGTGGACGACTTCGCATACGCCCTTAGCCGTATGAGCTTCGATTCTGTATATCACTGCGATCAGAAGGATATGAAAAGCCGTGTATTCATCCGCATACTTTCCCGTGCGCTGGTAATGGGCGGTCTTGCTATGGAGATAGCCGGCTCGTCAAGACCTTGCAGCGGAAGCGAACACCTTTTCGCTCACGCTATCGAGGAATACTACCCTGATGTGAAAATTTCACACGGTCTTGCAGTCGCACTCGGTACTATACCTGCCTGCATATTCCAGAATCAGGACATCAACGGTCTTATGAGCTTCTTTAAGACTCACAGACTTGATATCTCCCCTGCCTCATACGGCATCACTGAGGATATGTTCGTTGATATGTGGGAAAAAGCACGTACAGTCAGAACAGGAAGGATAACTATCCTCGACGAGATCAAACACGATAAAGTACAATTAAACGAAATTTATAACAGGATGGTGGAAGGTATATGAAAACAGGACTTATTTTTGATATGGACGGTACTCTCTGGGACTCCTCTGCTAATGTGGCTCTCTCATGGACTGAAAAAGTAAAGGAACTCGGCTATGAGCGCCCTGATATTACTCAGCAGGACATCATGGGAGTTATGGGACTTACTATGGACAAGATAGCTGATAAGTTGTTCGGCGACCTCTCAAAAGATGAACGCATGAAGCTTTTACAGCTCTGCTGCGACAACGAAAACGATTATCTCCGCAGACACGGCGGTATCCTCTACCCTGACCTTGAAGATACATTCATACGCCTTAAAGAAAAGTACTCCCTCTTTATCGTCAGCAATTGCCAGAGCGGATATATCGAGACTTTTCTTGAATACTACGGCTTCGGAAAATACTTCGATGATATCGAATGTTACGGCAACAACCTCAAAGAAAAGGGAGACAATATCGCTCTCATCGTAAAGAGAAATGATCTTGAAAAAGCGTACTATATCGGCGATATACAGGGCGACTACGACGCTACTATGAAAGCCGGTATCAACTTTATCCATGCAGCTTACGGCTTCGGAACAATAAATGAAACTGTCCCTGAGCTTGAAAAATTCAGCGCTCTGCCGGAGCTTCTTGATTCTATCCAATAAAACTGAAATGGGCGCAATATTGCGAGGGTGCAGGGAGCCGCTTGCTCCCTGCC
>DEBW01000154.1:19836-25864 GCA_002348905.1 Ruminococcus flavefaciens
TCTGCAAGATAGAACTTTTCCCTGGCAAAGAAAGCGTGTGAGTTGATTTGTGAGCAAATCAACGTCAGTAAACCAATTATTTATAATCAAAGTACAAACACGGGCGCACGATATAATGTGCGCCCGAATTTTTTGAATATTTTATCATTCATCTATCGACAGATACTTTTTAAGCTCGCTGATATATATATCCGCCATTTCGCTGAGTATAACGTTTTTCAGCGTAATATAGCCTATCTCCATTACCTCGTCGGTATCATCCTCAAACGGTACTGCAATATAATCGCTGCCATTGAGTTCCTCGCAGATTATTCCCGAACAAAGGGTATAGCCGTTAAGTCCTATCATAAGATTCAGCATAGTGGCACGGTCGTTAGCCTTTATTGTACGCTGGTAATCATTGGTGCTGAGTATCTCCTCTGCAAAGTAGAATGTGCTGTTGTCGCCCTGTTCAAATGAGAGACACGGATAGTCTGCAAGCTGCTCAAAAGTTATTTTCTCCTCATTGGCGAGCGGATGACCTTTCCACAGGTACACGAAAGGACTGCATCTTGTCAGAGTATGAAATTCAAGTCCGCTTGAATGAAGAACCTTGGTTATTGACTTACGGTTGAAGTCATTGAGGTAAATTATACCTATCTCGCTTCTCATTGAAGATACGTCACTTATGACCTCGGCTGTTTTGGTCTCACGTACTGCAAATTCGTATTCAGCCGTATCAAAATGTCTCACCATTTCAACGAATGCTTTCACGGCAAAAGAGTAATGCTGAGTTGAAACTCCGAACTTCTTTTTAACATTGCTTCTGCTGATATACTTCTCAGCAAGCACATCGAACTGTCCGACCACCTGACGGGCGTACTGCATAAACTCTGCGCCGTCATTGGTAAGCGTAACACCTCGTCCGCTTCTGTTGAAAACCTTTATTCCTATCTCCTTTTCAAGTTCCTGCACTGATGAGGTCAGTGAAGGCTGAGACACGTAAAGCTGTTCAGCTGCTTTGTTCATCGAGCCTGTTGCTGATATCGTCAATATATATTTAAGCTGCTGTAAAGTCATATTTTACCTCCGCAATCGTTATTCCTACCTTGATTATATGAATTATAAGCTATATTTAGGATTTTGTCAATAATCAGAGCCTATATTCAGCAATAGTTACAGATTATTACACATTTCCACATTGATTCTGTCGTCGGATTTCTTTTTATGTTAAAAGAATATTGCGGTTTATAGCACATTTCGGCTATATAATAAGATAAACCGCAATTTATAGCTTGCAATTTTGTATATAATGTAGTATAATATATATATGATAAGAAAGCTAATATATTTTATCTTATCAAAATTTATTAATACTTGGACGTTTTTCGCTGACGTTCAACTTGTGAAAAGAGGAGTTAATTTATGGGTTTTAAAGTAATGGGTGTAACCGCCGGACGTAAAGACAGCAACTGCGAGATTCTTTTGAAAGAAGCTCTCCTTGTCTGCCGTGAGCAGGGCGCTGAAGTAACAATGATAAATCTTAAAGACTACGAGCTTCTTGACTGCACAGGCTGTACGTCATGTACTATGGGTATGTCTATGGGCAAGCACACCGGCTGTGCTCTTGACAATAAGGACGACAAAAAGAAGATCATGGACGTTCTTCTCGATCAGGACGCTGTTATTTTCTCTGCTCCTACATATGCCCTCATGCCGTCATCTCTCTTCCTTAAATTCATGCACAGAAACCTTGCTTATGAGACTGCTTTCCTCACCAAGATAGGCGCTATACAGCCTCGTGACCGTATCGGTGCTCTTATCGCAGTAGGCGGTTCTACTCGTTCATGGCAGTCAATGGCTCTTGAATGTATGCAGGCTTCTACATTCTCCAACAGCTTCAAGATAATTGATATGTACATGGCTACAATGGTACCTGCACCGGCTCAGGTTCTCCTGCATGATGAAAAACTCGCAAGAGCAAGAGAGATCGGAGCTAATATCATGAAGTCGCTGAATACTCCTGCTGCTGAGCGAAAGTGGCTCGGCGAACCGGATGCAGGCTGGTGTCCTAACTGCCACAGCAACTGCTTATGTCTCGGCGAACCTCAGTGGAGAGGCTTACAGTACCCTATCGAATGTGCGGTATGCGGTGCAGGCGGCGACCTCGTAAAGACCGAGGACGGCAAGTGGAAGTTCGTTATCGCTGCAAACGGTCTTGAGCGTGACCGTACCTCCGAGGAAGGCAGAGGCGTTCACTGCGACGAAATTGCTGATACTCAGGGCGGTTTCTTCATGGATCCAAAGAAGCGTGAAGAGGTTGCATTAAAGCTTCAGAAATATAAGAAGATCACTTTCAAGGGAATATAATTTACCAGAATCAAAAACCTCCGCCGGAATAATCCAGCGGAGGTGATTTTTTATGTTATATCAGCTAAGCTTTAAAGCCTTATCATCCATAGGAACGACTTTATTACGTCTGTTTGTGAGTATCGGATCAGCATTTTCTGTCACGCACTCTTTGGTAACGGTAACTCTTGCGATGCTGCCGTCAGACGGAACGATGTACATTGACTTCATGAGAATGCCTTCGAGTATTGAACGAAGTCCTCTTGCGCCTGTCTTCTGAGCTATAGCCTTTTTAGCTATCTCAATGAGAGCGTCATCGTTTATTTCAAGCTTGATATCGTCATACTCAAACAGCTTCTGATACTGCTTTATAAGCGCATTCTTAGGCTCTGTGAGTATTGATACGAGAGATTCCTCGTTAAGTTCTTCGAGCACGGTTATGACTGGAAGTCTGCCCACAAATTCAGGCACCATACCGAACTTGATAAGGTCTTTCGGGATGACCTGCTTGAAGATATTGGTCTTTTCAATCTTGTCGGTCTTTATCTCGCCGCCGAAACCTATAGGAGCTTTGCCTATACGCTTCTGTATCTGACGCTCAAGACCGTCGAAAGCTCCGCCGCAGATAAAGAGTATATTCCTTGTATCTATCTGGAGAGTTTCCTGATTCGGGTGCTTTCTGCCGCCCTGAGGAGGAACGTTTGAAACAGTACCCTCGATTATTTTGAGGAGAGCCTGCTGAACGCCTTCACCGCTTACATCACGGGTAATTGAGGTATTCTCGGACTTTCTTGCGATCTTGTCGATCTCGTCGATGTATATGATACCTCTTTCAGCAGCCTTGATATCGAAATCGGCAGCCTGTATAAGTCTGAGGAGGACGTTTTCAACGTCGTCGCCTACGTAGCCGGCTTCTGTGATAGTAGTAGCGTCAGCTATAGCAAACGGTACATTCAGAAGCTTTGCAAGAGTTTGAGCAAGAAAAGTCTTTCCGACACCGGTAGGACCAAGAAGGAGCACATTGCTCTTCTGAAGCTCAACACCGTCACCGTTCTCATTGTCCTTCTGGCTGAGTATACGCTTATAATGGTTGTATACCGCAACAGCAAGAGACATTTTCGCATCATTCTGACCGATAACGTATTCATCAAGGAAGTTCTTGATCTCAACAGGTTTCAGCAGTTTCATGCTGGCGAGCTCATTCTTTTTGTCAGCTTTTGCGGCTTTGCGCTGTGCCTTGGATATACCCTGTCCGAAGATCATTTCGTAGCAGTAAACTACACATTCATCGCAGATATTGGCAGTTCCTGCCGAGAACATATTGTTTACTTTGTTCTCTCCCTTTCCGCAGAAGCTGCATGACTTAAATTCACTCATTCAAACCCCTACCTTTTTTCGATTACCTTGTCGATAAGACCAAATTCAAGTGCTTCCTGAGCAGTCATATAGTTATCTCTCTCGCAGGCAGCGTGCATTTCCTCAACGGTCTTGCCTGAATTTTCAGCCATGATAGCTTCGAGTCTGTCTCTTGTGCGTTCAAGATTCTTTGCGTGTATCATGATATCAGTCTGCTGACCGCCGAGACCGCCGCCGATGAGAGGCTGGTGTATCATTATCTCGCTGTTCGGAAGAGCGATACGCTTGCCCTTAGCTCCGGCGGAGAGAAGGAAAGCTCCCATAGAAGCAGCCATACCTATACAGATAGTAGATACATCGCACTTGATATAATTCATGGTATCGTATATAGCCATACCAGCAGTTACAGAACCGCCTGGGCTGTTGATATAAAGTGATATATCCTTCTCTGTATCCTGACTTTCAAGGAAAAGGAGCTGAGCCACTACAAGGCTTGCAGTTGTATCATTCACCTGATCTGAAAGCATTATTATTCTGTCATTCAGCAAACGTGAGAATATATCGTATGATCTTTCTCCTCTGCTTGTCTGTTCGACAACATATGGTATAAAGCTCATAATTTCATCGCCCTTTCTTTAAAAACTGTTGTCCCACAAAATATATGCGGGACAACGGAAAAATATTTATAGTTATGATTATTCAGCAGCAGCCTCTTCAGCTTCTGTGTTGTCAACAACTGCGTTCTCCTTAACGAGGTCAACAGCCTTCTGAACCTTCATATCAGTAACGTACTCGTCAACTGGGATGAATCTCTTGAGAGTCTCAACGTCAACCTTGTTTGCAGCTGCGATCTCGGAGAGAGAGTTGTTGAGTTCTTCGTCAGAGATCTCGATGTTTTCGAGCTCAGCGATCTTTTCGAGAGCAAGTCTGAGCTTAACTTCGCTTACAGCTCTGTCTCTGTATGTCTCTCTGATAGAATCAGTGTCCATACCTGTGTACTGGCAGTACATCTTGAGGCTCATGCCCTGCTGCTGGAGCTGCTGCTCGAATGAATGGATGAGAGTATCAATTCTCTGCTCGAACATACAGTTCGGGATAGGAGAGTCAACCTTCTCGATAAGAGCGTTAAGGATAGCAGCCTCGTAAGAGCTGTCAGCCTGCTTTACAGCAGCATCTTCGAGCTTAGTTCTGATGTCAGCTCTGTACTCGTCAACAGAATCGAACTCTGTAGCGTCCTTGATGAGGTCATCGTTGATCTCAGGGAGTTCCTCATAGCTGATAGCCTTGAGCTTTGTCTTGAAAGTAGCTTCCTTGCCAGCGTAGTCAGTCATGTGGTAGTCCTCAGGGAAAGTAACAACAACGTCGAACTCGTCGCCGATATTGTGACCAACGATCTGATCCTCGAAACCTGGGATGAACTGACCGCTGCCGAGCTTGAGAGGATGATCCTCGCCCTTGCCGCCTTCAAATGCCTCGTCACCGAAGAAGCCCTCGAAGTCGATAGTAACTTCGTCGTCCATCTGTGCAGCTCTGTCGTCAACAGAAACTATACGAGCGTTCTTCTTTCTAACGATCTCGATCTGCTTGTCGATATCAGCGTCAGTGATCTCAGCAACCTTCTTAGCAGCCTTGATGCCCTTATAGTCAGCGATCTCGATCTCAGGCTTTGTAACGCAGATAGCCTTGAGTTCTACGCCTGTTTCCTTGTCGATAGAAGTAACTTCAACGTTAGGTCTGTCAACGAGTTCAATATTAGTCTCCTTAACAGCAGCGTCAAGCTCTGGTCCGAGGAGAGCATTGATAGCGCCCTCATAGAATGCGCCCTCACCGAATTCTCTCTCAGCAAGCTTTCTCGGAACCTTGCCCTTTCTGAAGCCCTTGATCTGGATATTCTTCTTCTGGCGCTGGTATTCCTTCTCTACAGCAGCCTCGAAAGCAGCTGCGTCGATAGTGATTACCAGTTCTGTAGTGTTTACATCTGTCTTGTTTGATGATTTTAACATAATGATCCTCCATTATTTATAAACTGATGCCCAGTGGTACATCTAAAACAATACTTGGAATATTATACCACATTTCAATTTATTTTTCTATAGAAAATTATCACTTCTATATTTTCTACAATCTTATAAAACTTTTTCAAGTTTAAACTGTGTATAATCACCTGCTATCAGGTGAAAATTAACGTCATCGTAGGTATTTGTAACGCATAATTCGTGTGCTGAACGTCCGTGGATGTGTCCGTAGTAGCAATCCTTTATCTTATAGCGGTAGAGTACGCTCAGAATGTCATAGTTGAAATTCGTGGCAAAGATAGGAGGATAATGCATAAAGACTATCGGTT
>DEBW01000154.1:25880-26434 GCA_002348905.1 Ruminococcus flavefaciens
ATTTCAAGTCCGGCATCCACAGCCGACTTTATAGACGTTTCAAGGCGCTGGACTTCACGTTTCAGGACTTTTTCATCCTGAACATCTCTGTTTCCGTCAGTGCCGTTTACCCAGCCTCTTGTACCGCAGATCCCGTAGTTTTCGTACTGGAAGTGGTTGTTATGGAGTATGCTCAGGGTATCGAAGCCCTCAGAAGCAAAGAAAGCCTCCATTTTCTTTATTGTCGCCCACCAGTAGTCGTGGTTGCCTTTGAGTATTATTTTTTTGCCGGGCAGTCCGTTGATGAAGCGGAAGTCCGGAGCAGCCTGCTGCAAAGACATTCCCCATGAAATGTCTCCGGCAAGCACTACGGTATCATCGCTTTTCACGGTATCGAGCCAGTTTTTTTCGATGCGCTCCTGATAGTTTTCCCAGCCGGGGAATATGCTCATAGTCTTGGCTGGATCACTGAAACACAGGTGCAGGTCTCCGATGACGTACAGACTCATTATATACCGAGATTATTGAGAACGTACTGCTTCTGCTCAGTCTTGTCGATAACATCGCAGAAACGC
>DEBW01000154.1:26560-26723 GCA_002348905.1 Ruminococcus flavefaciens
CTGAACTTGTAAGGGCTTGCTGTAGAAGCGATGACAGTCTTTGTTGTATCGCCTGTAGCAGCCTTGTAATCGCCGTAAACCTTAACTGCAACTGCTGTATGAGTGTCGCAGGTATAGGAGTACTTAGCGTAGATGTCGTGGATAGTAGCCTTTGTCTGCTCAT
>DEBW01000167.1:0-8515 GCA_002348905.1 Ruminococcus flavefaciens
CATCAAGGTGAGCGATTTTATGGAAATGAAGAACGTTTTAGTACAGGGTTTTATTCATTATTTTTTAATGCATATAATTGTGCACCCAGTATATGTAATACATACTATGTAAAGCATGATCAATCTGCATCTTGGTATATGGCAAATGAATATGAAATTGATAAAGAATACAAAATTGAAGAGTACTTTTCAAAATATTAATAATAGGAGATCAAATTATGATAAATTTAACAGATGAAGAATTATGTATGCTGGAACAATTAACATATTTAGATGAAGATGTTGCAGCAGCAGCAGGTGTTAAT
The DNA here is from genome assembly GCA_002348905.1 of Ruminococcus flavefaciens. Taxonomy (GTDB): domain Bacteria; phylum Bacillota; class Clostridia; order Oscillospirales; family Ruminococcaceae; genus Ruminococcus; species Ruminococcus flavefaciens_O. The sequence continues at coordinate 306 of DEBW01000167.1, forward strand.
AACCGTTTTGGCAAAATAAATAAGAAAATGAAAGAAAAGAGCATAAGTAAGATATTATCTGTTTTTGACGACGAAGCCCTTCTGCGCCTTGCTTCGCATCCGGAATCAATTTGTGATGCGGAAATAAGCGGTCTTGAATGGGTTCAGATCATTTCTTACATTAAGAGCAATGAAAAGCTTTCAAATTTAAGACTTGTTGATTTGTATACAACAGAAGATTATAAAGCGGACAATGATAATATTTATCATGGTGCGATATATGATGAAGATATCGTAAGCGCCAACCAACCCCGGCCACATAGTGAAAAAGGACTGCCAAATGCAGTCCTAATTTTTTATATGCCGTGAATAGTTGGCGGTTACGTTATGATAAGGGGATTTTTTCATAATGACACAGAAAAAGCTCCTCCTGAGCTTGGATGCTCAGGGGGAGCTTTTCTTTTTGTAAAGAGATATTATTAGAGTTGACGGTTTTTGATAGCTAATAAAAAATCCTTTATTTTGTATTCTGTGGCGGAAAAAGATCTGAAATCGGACTTGATTACAAACTTCTCTCTATTCTCAATGTAAGTTTTTGCAGATGGATCGCACATATAATCAATACCATAAGCAACGCTAAATGCTTTATCTTTATCAACAACATCATCACACCAAATCAGTTTTTGAAGCAGTCCCGATCTCATTTCTAAGAATATAATAACATCTTTATTTATCTGTGGGTGATAATGAATCAGCGTATTAAATGGTCTTTTCCAATGCCAAACACTGCTTGAATTGCCATATTCGTATTGATAACCGATACAAGTAGAATAGTTTGTGCTGCTTATAATACCTGATCGTGCCCAACTATGTAATTCTGCATTTACTGGAGAAATAGTATTGCCTGTTATATATTTTGAAATTTTCTTACCGTAATGCATATACTGTATTTTATTAATACGTACCTCTTGGAATTTTTCACTAACATCGAATACCCATACTACTTTCTTTCCGAGTGAAGTATAGAAGCGATTTCGCTCGTCAAATTCTTCAACTGATAAAGGCGAGTGCTGAAACTCAATTACATATCCACAAGCAAGCACATCAGCTCTATGGCATGGTTTGTCAAAAGGGAGAGGAACTTCTTGATTCCTTATTGGAAATATACTTTGCCATGCTGTGTGCCAATCTGACATATCATGAGTAAAAGTATCGCAGTCTTTAAGAGTTTTATGTGCAAAATGTGTTGCAACTGTTTCAGATTTTTTTGCTCTGACTTTAAGAAGTCCATGACATATTGGACAGTAATATTTTATATCATTTGATGCATCATCAATTCTAATTTCTTTTCCTGATTCATCTATCGCTTTAAACATATTATACTGCTTTACTCCTGAGATTCATCTTCATTTATTGTGAATACTTCATCTAATGTGCAGCCGAGGGCATTTGCTAATGCAATAGCATTACCGAGAGTGATATTCTCTACGCTGTAACGTCCGTTTTCAAAATCAGCAACTCTGCTCTGTGTCCAACCGGCTCTTTTGCCTATCTCAGCTTGTGTAATTTTCTTTTCTTTGCGTATTTGTCTGAATTTATTATCTATTTTCAGCATATTTTGACCTCCCACTGATTTTGGATTTTTCGATAAGTATATTATATACTAATATTCAGATAATTTCAAGGGTTATACAAAAATGTGCTATTATAGCACATTTTGTATAACTCTCTGTTTATTATCAGCAAAATTCATTGACCAGTGTATTGTATATGTCCTTGTAGCTTTGCTCTGAGCATACCCATATTATCAATGCTATCTTGCCTATGTCCTGAGCATCTTCTCTGACAGTATCGAACAGTTTGCTGTATTGTTCGTTTGTGCCTTCGGTAAAGAAGTTGTACTTGTTGCATACTCTGTGAAGTTCATTTACTGTAATCATGGTTGTTAATCTCCTTTGACATTATCTAATTTGAAAAATTTGATAGCAGCTTTTCTGAGTGCATCGTTATCGTTTGCATCTACATTGTTTTCGATAAGGTAGTTGTCCCAGTCAAGCTTGTTGTTTATTCTTCTGATTATGTCGTTAACAGTGTTGGCATTGTGATCGCAGAACATTTCCAGTCCGTTCAGTTGCTTAGTAAGCTTACCGTCTGAATCAATGTACTTGTAATTTACAGCTCTTATGATACCGTCATGCAGACCTTTTACTATTACATAATCGTTATTTCTGTAATGGTAAGTCTTAACCAATGTCTTGTAAGTTTCTGTGGTTCTTTCCTTTGACATAATTTATCTCACCTTTCTTATACCTGCTATCTGATAACGCAGTTCATTGATTGTATCCTCATGAATTGTATGACAGTTCCAGTCCATTCTGTCAGCATTGTAATCATCTTTAAGTGTTATCCAGTAACCGTCTGAATCTTTCCAACAGGCAGATATTGCTGCCTGTTTCGATTTTGGTACATATTTTAAAATTCTTTTGTCTCTTTCATCTATACCAAGTTCCAAAGTTCCCATAGCATACTCCATTCTCCCCGTATAGCCTGATAGGACAGCTTTACTAATATTTATTATTTTTCTTCTTTGCTTAATATCTGCATATCAAATATGACTATGCTCTTTATGTATTCTTTTGAAGTTTTCAAACCTCTGCCAAATTGCTTGCCACATATGAATTGTTTGAGGTAAAAGCCGTGTGATATTGAGGTTACTTCCCATACCTTTTGTGAATTGAATTTATCTTGATATAGTGTTCGTGTCATTGCTAATCTCCTTTGTCTATTTCTTGATTGCTGCAAATTCCATGTGGTAGATATCGAGTGACTTGCCCTTTATATCCCAACCTTTTATATCAGCGTGTGTTGGCTCTACATATCCGCACTTTACTGCATCTTCGGGATTTTCAAAGATTGCACTGATTTGTACTGTGCAGAATCGAGGTGTGCGGACGTATTTGCCAAGTTCCATAGTTTCCATAGTTTACTCCATTCTCCCCGTATAGCCTGATAGGTCAGCTTTATTAAATATTCTTAGTGATTGATTATCGGTCTAATCTGCCTTTTGCATCGAGTGGAACTTTCTCTATCCAAGCTTCTGAATCTTTGGTGTATCCGTACTCTCTGAATGCTTTCTGAGCTTCACGCTTTGTTGTGAATGTCTCATTGAGTATTCTCATGAAGCTGTCTGAGAAAAGTCCCCATTTGTAATTTTTATTTGCCATTTTAATTCCTCCTGTATTTGGTCTTTTGTGTTATCCTGTAATTATATTATATCTGAATATTCAGATAATTTCAAGAGGTTTTGTAAAAATATCGTAATATTCAGATAATTTTGCGTACTTGCACAAATTCGAGGAAAATAATTCTTGATTTTGTAAGATGTTACAAAATGTGCTATAATAGCACATTTCAAGCGTAGTATCAATTTTAACCTATATATATTTAGTATCAAAAATATTGACAAACGAGTGTTTGAATGATAAAATTAATAGTAGCATATTTATTGTTCGTTAAATTTGATATGGAGGTTAAAAATGGTCTACGGATATTGTCGCATATCTACAGCAAAACAAAGTATGGAACGTCAGGAGAGAAACATTCTTTTTTCTTTTCCAAATGCAGTAATATTTAAAGAAGCCTTTACCGGCGTTTTTGCAGACCGCCCTGTTTGGAACAGGCTATATAAATCACTCAAAAGCGGTGATACTGTTGTATTTGACAGTGTGAGCAGAATGAGCCGTAATGCAGCTGAGGGTATAGAACTTTATTTAGAACTGCTCAATAAAGGCGTAGAGCTTGTTTTTCTGAAAGAGCAGTACGTGAATACTTCTACATATAAGCAAGCACTAAATAACGCTGTAGGTCTTGTAGGAAATGATATAGCAGATATTTATATTGAAGCTACTAATAAGGTGTTGCAGCTCCTTGCAGTAAAGCAAATAGAAATTGCTTTCGCACAAGCGGAGAAAGAAGTAATGGATCTTCGTCAGAGAACTAAAGAGGGGATAGAGACAGCTCGTTTGAACGGCAAGCAGATAGGCAATGTCAAAGGCAAGAAATTTCACATAAAAAAAGCAGCTCCGGCAAAGGAGCTGATAAGAAAACATTCAAAAACTTTTGGCGGAACGCTCAGTGATTCAGAGTGCATGAAGCTGACAAATTTAGCTCGGAATACTTATTATAAGTATAAGCGTGAAATTAAAGAGGGAATGTGAATTTTGTTTTATATGTAGCTTTCAAAGAATAGCAATGGCAGATTTTATATAAATTGTGCTATTATGGCACAAAAATCTCCCTCAGCAAACGCCGAGGGAGAAAATTTATTATTTAGCTTTAAGCGGTAAATCTTCGGACTTGTATATTCCTGCGTCTACTTGCTGAATAACAAGAGCGTCCTTGCCGGTAACACCTGATATACCGTCAACGTCGGCATTTTTAAGTCCGGATTCAGTAAGTTTGTACTTGTCACGGTTTCCGATATACTGGAGTATCGCTACTGCATCGGCTACGGATGTCTTGCCGTCACAGTTGGCATCGCCGTAGACTATATTATTTGCATCAGCGGTTTTTACAGCAGTTTCAAATGTTCCGTTGCCGTCAGAGTCAATTGAAACGCCTATAGTATTCTCGTCTATCTCGTAGATATAGACCTCTTTTTTATCAGTTGAGAATTTACAGCTTGGTTTTGCGTTGTTGCTTTCAGCTTTCAGCGTGATATTGCTGAGACCGTCACTTTTAAGTATGTATCCGTTTCCGGATTTCTTGAACGTAACTTCTGCACCAGTACCCGAAACGGACATATCATACCAGTCTGTAGGTGCAAAGCCGTCATTTGAAACCATGTTGAAAGAATACTTTGAATTTTCACCGCTTACTTTGATGTAGCCTGACGGATCGAAAATGATTTTATTTGCACTTGCGAAGTCAACGGTCATGAAGTCGTTCTGATATCTCATTGACATATCAATGCTTTCATTTTTATTGAGTTCCATAATACAGCCTTTGTTTGAACCGCTTATTGCAAACTTCATGTCAGGTTCTGAAAAATCGTCTGTAAAAGATGAAAATGCTTTTATATCATCCTCTGAGCCTGCATTTATATTGTAAGAGCCGTTGGTGTTCATTGAAATTTTTCTAAGTGAAAAGTCAGAAGCTATAGCCTTTGAGCTGAGAACAGAAATGTAATCTTCAAAAGAAGTTTTCGTATTTCCGGAAAGATAACCATGATAGTTGATAACGCTGAGGTCGTCAGAAGTAAATCCCAAAGTTGAACCTGTACGGGTATCAGCTTTATAATGCGGTATGTACCACGAATAATCGGAGGTATTGATGTACATACAGTAATCGTCATTAAAGTCTATTGCGTTGTTGTCGTAGGTGATGACCTTGGCGTTGTAACCTTTTCGGTTTTTGACAAAACTGCCGTATTCAACGTCATATGCAACTATAGCGTGACCGCCTCCGCTTCCGAGGAAAAACGTGAGGAGTGTCGGAGAATCATCTTCAAGCTGACTAAGAAGCTTTTTTATCTTTGTTTCTTCGCTTTGATAACGAGCATTGGTAGTTTTCTGGTATATCTCGTCAGTTACCTGTAATGCAAAGTAATAATTTATGAGGGACTTTTCCTCAGCGGTCGGCGGAGCTGTTATATCATGCAGGAAATTAGCTCCGGACTGGTATTTTGACGGTTCAAGGATATCATAGCACGAAAGTATCGAGGTCGAAGCCATACCATAGCATGAGCCTCCCCATGGTTCGCTGAGGATATATTTCAGATTTGCCTGCTCAGTTCGGGACATTCCTTTAAGCAGAGCATTCATGTAGGTATCGTTTATGTAATATGTAGAACCGAAATTTCTTGATGAATTATAGAAACTCCAGTTATTGATGCCGTCTTTGAATTTTGGAGTGGTTTCCGGCGGTAAAGTTGTTGTAACTGTAGTTGTCGTTGTTGGTATCGGTGTTGTTGTAGTTGATTTTCTTGTAGTTGTCGTTGTAACTCTTTTAGTAGTGGTTGTGGCTTTCGTAGTGGTCGTTGTAGCCGTTTGGGTAGTGGTTGCGGCTTTCGTTGTGGTCGTTGTAGCCTTTTGGGTAGTGGTTGTGGCTTTCGTTGTGGTCGTTGTAGCCTTCGGGGTAGTGGTTGCGGCTTTTGTAGTAGTTGTTGTATTCTTTTTAGTCGTAGTTGTAGCTTTTGTAGTGGTCGTTGTTGGCTTTTTAGTTGTGGTTGTAGTTACTATTGATGTTGTTGAGGTTGTTGTAACAGGGAGCGCATCGTCAAGTGCTATGAAATTTCGATTATATTTTTGTGCATATTCTTCGGCTGTCGAATTTTTATAACCTTTAATTGTAGCTGTATCACTGATAGTAGATTCTTCATCAGAAATATAACATTTTGAATTAAGTATTGTTATTGATTCAAGGCTTTCACACTCCATAAAAGCAGAATATTCAATATTTGTAACAGAGTCAGGTATTGATATCGATGTCAGTTTTGAACATTTATGAAATAACCTATAAGCAATACTTGTAATTGAATCAGGAATAATAATCACTTCGAGACTTGTACAGCGAGAGAAAGCATATTTTTCAATACTTGTAACCGAATTAGGGATTGTTATTGATTTAAGGCTACTACAAGCAAAAAAAGCATGATGTCCAATACTTATAACAGAATCAGGGATTGTTATTGATTCAAGGCTATCACAAGCATAAAAAGCCTTATCTCCAATACTTGTTATCGAATTTGGTATTGTTATTGATATCACGCTTTTGCAACCGCAAAAAGCTTCATCTCCAATATTTGTTACCGAATTTGGTATTGTTATTGATATCACATTTTCGCAATCACTAAAAGCCATATCTCCAATACTTATAACTGAATCAGGTATAAGTACATCACCTTTGCAAGTACTTCCATCTATCAGTATGCCATTTACTATTACAAATGGATTTTCTTCTTGTTTAGCTTTGAGCCATAAAGTATGGGAAAAAGCTTTTTGACCAATATTTGTAACAGAATCAGGAATTGTTATTGATGCAAGGCTAGTGCAATAGTTAAATGCATAACTACCAATATTTGTAACAGAATTAGGTAGTATTACTGATGTAAGAGTGGAATTTTCAAATGCACGATGTACAATACTTGTAACAGAATCAGGGATAACAACATTGCCTTCACACGTTGTTCCGTCTATCAATATACTATTTATTATTACTAGCGGATTTTCTTTCTGCTTTGATTTTAGCCATGCAGTATCATTAAAAGCTGAACTTCCAATATTTATAATAGAATCAGGAATAATTATCAATTTAAGATTTTTACAGTAAGAAAATGCTGAAGTTCCTATACTTGTAACGCCGTTTTCTATAACGACTTTTTTTATATCATTTTCATGATTGTCTTTATAAGAAGATGATGTCATCTCACCAGTACCACTGATTGTCAGCGTTCCTTCGCTGTCAAGCGTCCATGTAACATTATCTCCGCAAGTACCGCTGTCAACGATATCAGCTGCCGAAGCAGAAAGCATTGTTTTTACAGCCTGAACCGGAAATTCTGAAAATCCGACAGAACTGAACATAATAGCTCCGCTGGTCAAGATCGACAAAAGCTTTTTCATAAGTATGTCCTCCTTTTTGTCAACATAAACGTTTTGTATAATAAAATTCTACTATTTTTGCAGGTAAAAAGTCAATGATAATATGCAAAATTAACATTTTATCAATAAAAAACGTCAGTTAGAACAACGCCAAATATCACGGTTTGTATATTATGCATATGAGATGATATTACATTTTGTACATATTTGATATGATTAGCCTGTCAATAAATTCATACGCTTCAAAAAGTTCCTCGGTGGGACGATATGACAAATAATAATAAATTTACTAATAATTATGCTATTTGTCTAATTAATAATATTAGAATGAAAATGTTGATAAAATCTGATAAAATTACAATATAAAATGAATATTCTTGAGGAGGTTGCTCATGAAAAATAATATAAATAAATCAAATACAGCAGTCAAAGTCAGAAAAGTTTCCGTAAGATGTGCTGAAAATAAACCTGTGAAAACTACTGCCAAAAATTCAAACGATGTCAGAAGCCGAAAAATTGTAAAAACATTAAAAGTAAAAGTTGCTGAACAGCCTACGAAAATGTCAAATTCTATAAATGATGAGGCTGCGTCAAAATTATCTCTGCCAAGTGAGAAAACTGATGATATAA
>DEBW01000167.1:8537-13880 GCA_002348905.1 Ruminococcus flavefaciens
AAGAAGCAAATAATATAGTCGCAGAAAAAGGTAATCCTTCTGATTATCAGAAAATGACAGGTATGAACAGTAGGAACTGTGAGTCAAACAATTCTTCTGCTCCTCAATACGTAAGTAATAATAAAAATAATCCGCTTATGAATATACTGAACATGGGGGTAGGGGAAAGTATTGAGCTTATAAAAAATAAATCTGAATGTAAGTTTGTTGGGGACGGTAATTTTTACGTTGATAGAAACGGTGTACTATTAAAATACTGTGGTTTCTTGTCGGAACTTATAATTCCAAGCGGCATTACAGCTATCGGAAAGTGTGTATTTAGTATGAATACACGTCTCAAGAAGGTTACATTGCCTGATACGTTGCAATATATTGATACAAAAGCCTTTGAATCCTGTACAGAATTAGAAGAAATAGTTTTTCCGAAATACTTGAAGAGCTTAGGTGATAATGCATTTTTCAAGTGCATAAAACTGAGAAAAATAGAGCTAAACGATATGGTTACAAGTATTGGAAATGGATGTTTTGCAAAATGCAACGGCATTGAGGAGATAAGTATACCCGGAAGTGTCCTTCGTATCGGCTCATTGAGCTTCTATTCATGTAAGAATCTCAGAAAAGTTGTGTTTTCTGACGGTACTCTTTCAATAGGCGAAAATGCATTTAATGAATGTTATAATCTGAAAAATATCATACTTTCAAATACTATCACAACTATTGAAGATAGTGCTTTTTCGTGGTGTCCTAATCTTGAAAATATTGAGTTGCCGCCTTCGGTAAAAAGTATCGGAAGCTGTATTCTTTTTGGATGTAATAACCTCAAAAAAATATCAATAAGCATGAATGTAAGAAATATTAAAAAGGATGCTTTCTTTGGCTGTGAATCACTTAAAGATCTGAACATACTTGAACTGAATGAACCTGATCTGCATAAATCTGATATTAAAAAAGCTCACAGATATGCTTATCGGATCATAAAACAGATAAATGAAAGCCGTGCTGCAAGATATGCAAAGGAACATAATATCTGAATTTGCAATACTGGTTGCATTGAAACTTATTCATTTTATGTGATTAAAAAAACGTCCATATATAAGGCTGAACAGAACCTTATATATGGACGTTTCATTATTTTGAAAAAATCATTGAAACAGTTGACAAAGAAAAAGGTATATGATATAATGATAGATGTAAATAATAAAAAGCACCCCCACAAGACATAATTGGTCGCCAAACCTTTTATGTCTCGTAATCAAACAGACGTTACGACCGCCTGAATGACTTAGTGAGAATGCTATTTAAGTGCGTGTACTTTTATTGTAGCACTTTGGATAGATTTTGTCAAGCCTTTCAGATGTTCGTGCGTGTCGTCTGTAAGGCTTGATTTATTTGCAGAATAACTTGAAAACTGAATAAGCAAATGCAGTTTGAATTGAATCATCTTGGTCTAATTGGAAGATAACGGACTAATCTCGCCACGACTGCCTGTCATTATGATAAACATTCTGTACCTCTTTATATAAGAGGAAAGAAAAGGCACGAGCGAAACTATGCTATATATGATGAATAACATGGGAACAAGATGAGCGATTGCAGCGAAAACATTACCTGCAAGGTTAAGTCGGTGGTCATCACACTATAGCTATAAAGCTATCTGATGCTGCATATTGCGAAAAAATATGCTTATATTGAAAATAAGTGAGAGGATATAATGTATCTTCTCACTTGCTTTCAAATATTGGTGCGAGTAATGGGACTTGAACCCATACGTCTGTCGACACACGCCCCTCAAACGTGCCTGTCTGCCAATTCCAGCACACTCGCATTCTTTATTTTGTTTTCGCAGTATCACCTGACTGCTTTAATATTATAACACTGTTTTAGGGATTTGTCAAGGGTTTTTTGAAAATTTTTTTGGATTTTTTTGAAAAAGTCTGAAAAAGGCTGTATTACGTGGTTTGCAGAGCAAAAATTTTTTGAAAAACGGCATTTTTGAAGCGATTTTTTCAAAATTTCTCAAAAAATTTTTTTAGCTGGTATTTTTTGAAAAAATAATGCCGGCAAAAGAGCCGGCATTGCAGAATTTATTTTATTTTTTCAAAAGCTTCGATGAACTGCTTATACATATATAAAGAGCCGAGCACGACAAGGGGAGTATTCTTGCTCTTGGCGCAGTCGTAAGCAGCTTTCACGCCTGCTTCAAAGTCTGAGAAAGCGCTGGTATCGAAATTTCTCTTAGCGTAGACAGCGGCGAGAGTCTTACTGTCGAGCGCACGGGGATTATCCGGCTTTACAGTGAAAACGGTGTCGATGTACTGTCCGAGCATTTCGGGGTAGAGGTTATAGTCCTTGTCTGACATAACACCTGTCAGGAGAGTTACCTTTTTGCCCTCGAAGCATCTGCGTAAAGTATCAGCAGCCTGATGTATGCCGTCAGAATTATGAGCGCCGTCGAAGATGACAACCGGATCTTCGCTGATAAGCTCAAATCTGCCGTGCCACTGAGCCTCTGCAAGACCTTTTTTAACAGCCTCATCTGATATCTCCATACCCTCACGGCGGAGGAGTTCAACGGCTGTGATGACGTTTGCGATGTTGTAGAACTGGAAAGTGCCGGTAAGCGGAGTTTTTATCATGCCGAAGCCGTCAAATTCAAGCTCTGTGCCGTGAATATCGGTAGAAGCTCCCATTATTCGCATATGGTCGGTAACGTTGAGAAGTGTATTCTTATCGCAGGCGACAGCGTTTAGCACCTCAAAAGCTTCGAGGTCAGTGCCGCCATAGAGAGCAGGTCTGCCTTCTTTGATTATACCGGCTTTATGCTTGGCTATATCACGTATAGTCTTTCCGAGAAAATTCGTATGGTCAGGAGCAACGTTTGTTATAACTGACAGGAGAGGAGAAGATACAACGTTAGTTGAGTCGGTATCTCCGCCCATGCCGCATTCGATTATAGCAACATTGCAGTCAACACGGTGGAAAAGCTCATAAGCCACGGCTGTGAGGACTTCAAATTCTGTAGGCTTATCCTCCATAGATTCGCATACAGGGATAACATCGTTCATCACCCATGTGAACACATTAGGTGATATCTCACGGCAGTTTATGCGGAAACTGTCAGTAACGCCGGTAAGGGCAGGAGATGAGAAGTTTCCGACAAGGTAGCCTGCTGCACGGAGAATATAGCTGAGCATTGCGGAAAAAGAGCCTTTTCCGTTAGTGCCTGCAACGTGTATTATTTTTGTTTTTTCCTGTGGGTTGCCGAGAAGTCTGCAAAGTTCGGTAATACGTTCCAGTCCGAGCTTGCTGCCTCTCTGGGCTGCGATTTTGAGATATTCCAATGATTCATCGTAATCTGCCATTGTTACACATCCTATCGAGCTGCTCCGAGAACGCCTTGTTCTTCATGAGCAGGAGTATTAATGCAGACTCAACAACAACGAGACCTATATAGAGCGGTATGCGCCATGCAAACATGATAGTTATAGGATACTGACCGCCGAACAGATAATAGAGTCCGATAGTCTTTATTATCATAGAACCAACGATATGAGCTGCGAGGTCTGCAAAGATGATGTTGAGAGTCTTATTGTTTTTGAACATATACATTGATGCGATGCCTGAAACTATACCGAGGCTGACAAAACCTAAAGTTGTAACAGGGTTCGGAGCAAAGCCTTTGAGGAAACATCCGAAATAATCAGCTCCGAAGCCTACGGCTGCACCTACGAAAGGTCCGAACCATATACCAGCCATGATTATGGGCAGATTCTCTATACCGACTCTTGCAAACGGCATAACGTCAATAGAGAAAACCTTTCCTACCGCACCGCTGAGCGCTGTCAGGAGCGCTGCAATGATAAGTACCCTGATATTGCCGAAAAGTCTGATATTTCCGGCGGCTGTGTTGTTCTGTTTTGTAGTGTACATAAAAATCCTCCTTTTCCACATCATACGACAAGAAAAGGAGTCATCAACCTCTTGTAAGTTGTCCTATGAAGCGGGATGCAAAGCGTGAACCGCAGCAATAATGCTTTCGTTTTGCTGACAACTCCCCGTTCAGCAAACACTTAACGAACTCGCTTTTACTCTTCAATGTTTGATAGTCGGAATATTCTTCCGCCACGTACATTATACTATTTCAAAAAAAGCAAGTCAAGAGCGTGTTTCATTTTCGTATCTTTCAACTATTTCAACGAAGTTTTCAACATAATTTTGTTGAATGTGCGATGTCGAAATATGAGGCAATATATATTTTATTTAGACAGTATATACATTTCAGATGCAAAATATTCGTGAAAAATAACGAATATAGAGTAATGATTAAATAAATTCTTCCTTTTTATATTAAAGTGTGATATAATAATACTATGACTTTTCAGGCTTTGAGGTGAAATATGAAGAAAATCCTATATGTGTCCGATCTTGACGGTACTCTTTTGAACCATGAGCCTAAAATTACCGGAAGTACTGCCGGCGTTATCAATGAACTCATTGGCAAAGGCTTGTATTTCACATTTGCAACTGCAAGGTCTGTATATTCAGCCGTACCTATAACAAGTTCGCTGGATATAAGTGTGCCATGTATACTCATGAACGGTGTCAGCATATATGACATACCTTCACAGAGCTACATAAAAAATGAATTTATCGAGCCTGCTGATTCGGCAGAGATATTGAAGTCTTTCGAGCGCCACGGCATACACTGCTTTATGTACAGGATAGAAGACGATGTGCTTACGTGCTGTTATTCTGAGCTTACGACCAAAGTTATGCGAAGTTTTGCGGAAGTCCGCAAGAACAAATACAATAAGCCTTTCGTGCAGTGTGACAGGCTTGCTGATATGGCGGACGAAAAAACGGTCTACTTCACGACAACCGGACATTACGAAGAACTTCTTCCGGTCAAGCAGGAAGTCGAAAAAATTGCCGGAGTGGACATTGCGTTCTATCTTGATGTTTACAACGGCGAATGGTATCTTGAAATATTCTCGCACAAGGCTTCAAAAGCCAATGGCGTGAAATATCTGCGTGAGCATTATGGATTCGATGAAGTTGTTGCATTCGGCGACAACCTCAATGACCTCAGTATGTTTGAGGCGGCAGATGTGAAAATAGCTGTAGGAAACGCTAAAGACGAACTAAAAAAAGCCGCTGATATCGTTATTGATACAAATATCAATGACGGTGTTGCCAAATGGCTGAAAGGAAGTATGAATTAATGGAACAAACTGCCAAAAAAAGCTCCCAATCGTTCAAAAGACTGGTATTTTACGGATTGATTTTTCTGGTATATTTTTTATTTTCGCTAATATGGATCATGCAATGGCAAATGCATTTGCC
>DEBW01000167.1:13886-14180 GCA_002348905.1 Ruminococcus flavefaciens
CTAGAAATTATTTGTTGGAGCCAATTCATGAAAGCAGCTTTAACTCTTATTTATCCGTATGTTCATTTATTATCATGTTTGGCGGACTATTTGCCGCCTACTTTATAGGTAAAAAGCACTTTGAGAAGTGGGGAAGAGTAGATTTTATTGTAATAGCACTTGTTGCTTTTATTGGCAATTTATTTGGATGCACTTTAGCTTCTGGAATCCCCTTTATCGAATTGTCAATTTTAAAAGATCTCTTGGGTGGATCTAACTATACATTTGTTACATATTAACATGAAAGGAAAAACA
>DEBW01000167.1:14205-14396 GCA_002348905.1 Ruminococcus flavefaciens
GGAAACGAAGCCTTTGCAAGAGGCTTATACGAGGCAGGATGTAAGATAGTTTCAAGCTATCCGGGTACTCCTTCAACAGAAATAACTGAGGAAGTCGCTAAGTACGACGAGGTTTACGCTGAATGGGCTCCTAACGAGAAAGTCGCTATGGAAACAGCTCTCGGCGCATCTATCGCAGGCGCAAGAAGCTT
>DEBW01000191.1:0-856 GCA_002348905.1 Ruminococcus flavefaciens
AACACCGCCTGAAAGACCGAGAATAACCTTTTTGTCGCCGATCTGCTCACGGAGCTTTGCAACAGTAGTCTCGATGAAATCGTCCATTACCCAGTCGCCCTTGAATCCGCAGACTTCGTAGAGGAAGTTGTGGAGCATCTGCTTGCCGAATTCACTGTGAGTAACTTCCGGATGGAACTGTACAGCATAGAGCTTCTTATCAGGACATTCAAAAGCAGCGCAAGGGCAGTCAGCAGACTTAGCCTTTACGGAGAATCCCTCAGGGAGCTTGCTTACGAAGTCGGTATGGCTCATCCATACAGTGCTCTTTTCCGGAACGTCCTTGAAGATAAGACCGCCGGTATGCTCAACTTCGATCTTGCCGTACTCGCTCTTTTCGCAGCTTTCAACAGTACCGCCGAGGGTATAAGCCATAAGCTGGCAGCCGTAGCAGATACCGAGTATCGGTATGCCGAGGGAGAATATTTCCTCTGAGATATGAGGAGAAGTCTCGTCATATACGCTGTTCGGACCTCCGGTGAATATGATACCGGCAGGAGCAAGCGCTTTGAGTTCCTCGATAGGGGTGGTGTAGCTCTTGATCTCGCAGTATACGCCGCACTCACGAACTCTTCTTGCGATGAGCTGGTTATACTGTCCGCCAAAATCAAGAACGATACATAACTGATTCTTCATATTTGACCTCCATGATCTTGTAGGGGTGGCGTTTCACAAGGAAACGCCTGATAATACATTAATAATAACACTTTTGCATGAGATTGTCAAGGCACAAAGAAGTTAGTGATATAGTGCCTCATGTCATTTTAAACTTTATATTGTAGGGACGACCATTGGTCGTCCGTGCAACAGATTTTAT
>DEBW01000191.1:877-1691 GCA_002348905.1 Ruminococcus flavefaciens
TTGCGGACGGCGAATCGCCGTCCCTACAAAAAGTTTTAAGTAAATCATAGTAATATAGTTCAGTCGGATCGTGTAAATTTATATGTTGACAATAAAAAGCAGGAGCACATGATGTACTCCTGCTGATATTATCATCTTATAACGGAATGACTGTGAATGAAGAATTCCTCCTGACTTGGCTGCCATGCTTTGACCTTAGGCGGAAAGAGCTTGTCGAACTCCTCAACAGCCTCGGTATCGTCACAGCAAGCGTCAGAATCGCTTGGGTAGTAGAACCATTTTCTGCCGTCGAGAGCGCCTTCTTTCAGCTCTTTTACGAGCAGAGCAGCAGGGAACACATCTCCCTCAAAGCAGACGTTGTACTTCTTGCAGCTCTTATATCCTCTTGCGACATAGTTATCAGGGTTGCCGAAGTTGATAACGGTATCATATCCCATATCAAGAGCAAGTTTAAAGGTATGCTCAAGCAGGGCTTTTCCGTAGCCTTTGCGCTGATAGCCTGGAAGTACGCATAAAGGTCCCATAGTGAGGACAGTTTTTTCTCTGCCCTGTTCATCACGGAGCAGGCTGTTACAGTACATAACGCAGCCGACGATCTTGCCGTCAGTTTCGATAACGTGAGCAAGTTCAGGTATGAAGTCCTTGTGCTGACGCATCATATGCACGAAATAGTGCTCAGAACAGCCTGGAACACTGAGATTCCAGAAAGCTTCACGGTTGAGATTTTCTACTTCACGGTAGTCGTTTTTGTTTTCCTTGCGGATGATATAGTCATTATTATTCATTATTTATTCCTCCTGAAAATTGTTGACTT
>DEBW01000191.1:1730-4869 GCA_002348905.1 Ruminococcus flavefaciens
CCGTTTACGCTGCTATCTCAGGTCGGTTATTATTTTTCAAACAATTCTCCTTAAAATAAAAATATACAACATCAACAGAGATTCCTGTTAATGTTGTATATATGATAGCACATAGAGTTGGTTTTGTCAAGGGAAAATTTTGATGTGATATGTACAAATCGCCCGTGCTTTATTTAATGATAAAAATGACTTTTTCAACAAGCTGAATTATTTTTTCACCCGTTTATAAAAGCTTACATGGGAGCTAAGCTCATTGAATCCGTTTTTTATATAAAACCTGTAAGCAGGCTTATCGCTGTCGGTCTGGAGGAAGATGCCTGAAAGTCCACGGCTTTTTACATCTTCTTCTATCATACCCATAAAGCGAGAACCGATATTTTGTCCCTGTAGATCGGGAAATACGCAGAATTCCTCGATATTATAGTTAGTGCCTTCCCACCAGTGACGGATCATGCCGATAGAAACGGCTGAAAGTCTGCCGTTGATAAGAAGTCCGTAATTGAGAGAATTGAACGAGCAGGAGATCTCTTTTATGTATTCTTTGAGCTGATTTTCGTCGCTCCAGTCGTCGTTCCACGGTTCACAGCCGAAAGCGACCTTGTAAAGCTCTGCCATCTGAGGCAGGTATGTTTCGTCAAGTACGATGAATTTTTCTTCCATAGTTCAACCTCTTGTAGTTTAAAGTTCGTCCATATGACCGGCGTTCTGAGTACGCTGTTCGATCTGTTCCTTTTTTATTGCGAAAGGGTCTTTTATATTGCGCTGATGCTTTTCGATATCATACCTGGCAAGCTTAGGCTCAAAATTCGGGAAGCCGTCCTGCTGTTCGAGCCAGTTATATTTTTTTACGCATTTTATAGCTGTTACTGCGTAGAATATTATAACTGCGTAGCCGGGGAGTGTGAACAGCAATGATGTAAAAATGTCGCTGATATCCTTGCTGTTAATGACTGTTAAGGATAAGTATTGTACTATTATAATTATAAGTGAAGCTTTTGAAAGACTTTCGTTATGCTTGTAAAGTCCCATAAAACCGGTAACAGCTCCGGCGATAACAAAGAGTGCAGCGATCAGGAATTTCGGACTTATCATGACAGCATAGAAAATCAAGAATAATATCATAAGTAGGTAAAGTCCGTAAACTACGCTTATGACAGTGGTTTTTTTCTTGATTTTTTTCATTTCAACTCTGTTCTGACTGTATTCTTTTTCTAATTCATCCATAATATCACTCCTGTGTTTTTGATTTTTATAATTATATAATATTATTTATATTTTGTCAATAAAAATGCGAGAATATCATGGTGAAAGTGTTTGCTTTTTTAATAATAATTGGTTCACTGACGTTGATTTGCCTGCAAATCAACATATCATGTCAATAAACATGATATTTTCAGTAAAATTAGCGGACGACCAATGGTCGTCCCTACAAGAATTACGGTATATTGCCAAATTGTAGGGACGGCGTTTCGCCGTCCGTGCTGCCGGTTTGAATGAATTATACTTTTTTAACTTGAAATTATGTTATACAAAACTAACACAATAACTTTGACAATCATCTAACCATATGTTATAATTAACATAGCGGACATCGGGATTTATTCCGGTGTTGGCAGTTTCGTATTATAAAATAATGCACAGGACGGTGCTCCCGACATTTTTATGTGGAGAGTGCTGACCGGTCGCTGAAATATGAGCTGAAACTGTCTGTCCGCAGGGGTGTGCCCTTTTGCGGACTTTTTTATTATCAGATAACTGGAGGTAATATGGGAGAAAAAAGAATAGCAGTTGCGGCGATAGTTATTGATGAGCAGGAGGCTGCTGTAGAAGTAAACAAGGTGCTGCACGAGTACAATGATATAATAATCGGGCGCATGGGACTGCCGTACAAAGAGCGTGGCATATCGCTCATATCAGTGGCTCTTGATGCTGAACCCGACAGGATAAGCAGCCTTACCGGCAGGCTTGGACAGATAAGCGGAGTTTCCGCAAAAGCGGCTATATCTAAGAAGTGAGGAACGATCAATGAGAAGAAAAGACAGAGAAGTGACTGACATTTCAATAATAGATGCTTTTATTGCGAAGGAAAAGATAATCCGTATAGCTTTTGCTGATGAAGGAGATATTTACATAGTGCCTGTGAATTACGGATATAAGCGTGACGGTGAAGAAAGTGTGTTTTATTTTCATGGTGCAAAGGCTGGCAGAAAGTATGAACTTGCAAAGAGTTCGCCTGATATAGGTTTTGAGATAGACGGAGGATTCAGCATTGTCAGCGGCAGAGAAGATGCCTGTGACTATTCTGCGAAATTTCAAAGTGTAATAGGTACTGGAAAACTCTCGCTGATCGAGGATCGTGATGAGAAAAAATATGCTCTCGACTGCTTTATGAAGCATCAGACTGGACGTTCAGGCTGGAATTTTGATGAAAAAGAGCTGAAGACTACAGCAGTTTTCAGTATCAGAGTTAATAAAATGACTTGCAAGATAAAATAGGAGGTAATACATATATGTATGACGTTAAATCATTAAAGGCAGAAGAATTCATCAACGACGAGGAGATAAAGGCTACCCTTGAATATGCAGAGCAGAACAAGCATAACAAGGCTCTTATCGAGGAGATACTCGAAAAAGCCAAGCCGAAAAAGACGGGCAGGGGAGTAGAATGTGCCGGTCTTTCTCACCGTGAGGCAAGCGTACTTTTAGCTTGTGACCTTCCTGAAATGACAGAGAAGATATACGCTCTTGCAAAGGAGATAAAGCAGGCTTTCTACGGCGACAGAATAGTTATGTTCGCACCGCTTTATCTTTCAAATTACTGCGTGAACAAGTGTGTTTACTGTCCTTATCATATTCAGAATAAGGAGATACCGAGAAAGAAACTCACACAGGACGAAGTACGTGATGAAGTTATCGCATTACAGGACATGGGACACAAGAGACTTGCTATAGAGGCTGGAGAAGACCCTGTAAACAATCCTATCGAGTACATTCTCGACTGCATAAAGACTATCTACTCCATCAAGCATAAGAACGGCGCTATCCGCAGAGTAAATGTGAATATCGCAGCTACAACTGTTGAGAACTACCGCAAGCTTAAAGATGCAGGCATCGGCACATATATCCTCTTCCAGGAGAC
>DEBW01000191.1:4922-6761 GCA_002348905.1 Ruminococcus flavefaciens
TACCACACAGAAGCTATGGACAGAGCTATGGACGGCGGTATCGACGATGTGGGACTTGGCGTATTATTTGGTCTTGACCTTTACAAATATGAGTTTGCAGGACTTCTCATGCACGCTGAGCACCTTGAAGCTGTACACGGCGTAGGTCCGCATACTATCAGCGTACCTCGTGTAAAGAGAGCATCTGACATTGATCCGAGCGTATTTGATAACGGCATTGACGATGATACATTCGCAAAGATAATCGCTTGCATCCGTATCGCAGTACCTTACACAGGCATGATAATCTCCACAAGAGAGAATGAGACTTGCCGTGAAAAGGTAATGAAGCTTGGTGTATCTCAGATATCAGGCGGTTCAAGAACATCTGTCGGCGGTTACGCAGGCTATTCATCCGAGGAAAGACCTCACGATACAGAGCAGTTTGACGTATCCGACCAGCGTACTCTTGACGAGGTAGTAAAGTGGCTCATGGAGGGCGGATATATCCCTTCATTCTGTACTGCCTGCTACCGTGAAGGACGTACAGGCGATCGCTTCATGGCACTCTGCAAGGTCGGACAGATACAGAACTGCTGTCACCCTAATGCACTCCTCACATTACAGGAATACTTACAGGACTATGCATCTCCTGAGACACGCAGGATAGGCGAGGAACTTATCGACCGTGAGATACAGAACGTTCCTGACGAAAAGCGTAGAGAAAAGGCTCTTGAATACCTCGAAAAGATAAGAAATGGAGAGAGAGACTTCCGGTTCTAAAAATAGGGGTATTTATGAGAAATTTATCTGTAATTGAAAAACGTACTTTTAGTAAAATAGTTACATGGTTAACTTTAATTCTGTTTTTTTGTTCAGCAGTCATGAAACTAATTGCTATATATCCCAAATTTAATACTTTTTCATCTTGTATTCTGGGGTTACTTTATTTTCTGTCTTTTACTCAAAAAAAGGTAACCGATGATATACGAAATATTTTTCTTGCGATTTTAATTGTTGGCAATGTTGGCTATTTACTGTCACTTTTTTTCTTGTTTGGCAGAAACTTAGTAAGATGAAATAATATTGTATAAAACAATAAATATTTTGTAGGGAACGCCGCCCTCGGCGTTCCCTACATTAGATTCAATTAAAAATTAAATCGGGTGACGTTTTGAAGATCTGTTGCCGAAAAGCAGTTTTATTTGACATTTGATAAATATTGTGATAAAATATATTCCTGAAATATTTTATATAACAGGAGATGATACCATGTTTGAATTATTGGCAGCAGTACCGGCTACAGGCGACACTTTTCCGGTAAAAGGACTTATCATTGCAGTTGGCGCAGCTATCGCAATAGCTGTAGGATGTCTCATTTTTACTAATAAAAACGACAAAGACGATAAATAATGATTTAAAATTTCGGTAAATTTCGTAAAAGTAAACAATACGAAATCTCTTGCAATTTTATGTCGGATATGCTATAATATTAAGGCAATTCGCACGTTTGTACTTTTGCAGGCTGGTGCGTTCATCTGAGCGTTGCCTGTAAGTTAAGTCGGGCGGAGGAATATTTTAACCAATTTTTAAGGAGGACTACACAATGGCAGTAGTTTCAATGAAGCAGCTCCTCGAAGCTGGCGTTCACTTCGGTCACCAGACAAGACGCTGGAACCCAAAAATGGCACCGTACATCTTCACAGAGAGAAACGGTATCTACATCATCGACCTTCAGAAGACAGTAAAGAAGCTTGAAGAAGCTTATATGTTCGTTCGTGACCTCTCTGCAGAGGGCGGCGAAGTTCTCTTCGTTGGTACAAAGAAGCAGGCTGGCGATTCCGTTAAGGAAGAGGCTAC
>DEBW01000191.1:6976-8326 GCA_002348905.1 Ruminococcus flavefaciens
GAAAAGTTCCTCGGCGGTATCAAGACAATGAAGAAGCTCCCAGCAGCTCTCTTTATCGTTGACCCACGCAAGGAAAAGATTGCTGTAGCTGAGGCTAAGAAGCTCAACATCCCGATCGTTGCTATCGTTGATACAAACTGCGATCCTGATGAAGTTGACTACGTTATCCCAGGTAACGATGACGCTATCCGTGCTGTAAAGCTCATCGCTGGCACAGTTGCTAACGCTATCATCGAAGGCAGACAGGGCGGCGACGCTGAGCAGGCAGAGGCTCCTGCTGAGGAAGCTGCTGCTGAAGAGGCTGCTGAATAATCATTTTTAAGAATCATTAATTGAAACGTAGGGGTTGGCGTCCCCGACAACCCGGATGTTAAGGGACGTCGAGGACGCCGTCCCCTACAATTATTATATTTATTTAATGGAGGTAATTACAATGGGTAAGGTATCTGTTGCAGAAATAAAAGAACTCATGAAGTCCACTGGTGTTGGTATGATGGACTGCAAGAAGGCTCTTACAGAGACTGATTGTGATTTCGATGCAGCTATCGAATTCCTCAGAAAGAAGGGACTTGCTACAGCAGAGAAGAAAGCTGGAAGAATTGCAGCTGAAGGTGTTGTTGCAACTGTTATTTCTGATGACAGCAAGACAGCTACTATCATCGAGGTTAATTCAGAGTCAGATTTCGTTGCAAAGAACGATGTATTTACAGAATACGTTGCTTCACTTGCAAAGCAGATAAATGATAATGACTATGCAGATATGGATGCCTTCAAGGCAGCTAAGTCTGATATTGATCCGACTGTAACAGTTGAGGATCATCACAAGGCTATGATCGCTAAGATCGGTGAGAACCTTACAATTCGTCGTTTTGAGAAGCTCAGCGGTGACGTTGTAGTTTCATACATCCACATGGGTGGTAAGATCAGTGTTCTCGTAAACGCTGAGTGCGATGCTCCTAATGATAACATCAAGGAAGCTATGAAGAATATCGCTATGCAGATCGCAGCTATGAATCCCAAGTATATCAGCCAGGCTGATATCCCGGATGATTACAAAGAGCACGAGAAAGAGATCCTTCTCGCTCAGGCGATCGAGGAGAACAACAAGCTTCCCGAGAACAAGAGAAAACCTCAGAACATCATCGAGAAGATGCTCATCGGCAGACTGAACAAAGAGTTCAAGGAAATCTGCCTCCTCGACCAGGTCTATGTCCGCGCTGAGGACGGCAAGCAGACCGTACATCAGTATCTTGATCAGGTCGGCAAGGCTAACGGAACCAAGATCACCATCAAAGAGTTCGTTCGTTTCGAAGTAGGCGAAGGCATGGAGAAGAAGAACGAGGACTTCGC
>DEBW01000121.1:0-9075 GCA_002348905.1 Ruminococcus flavefaciens
GGCAGGGAGCAAGCGGCTCCCTGCACCCTCGCAATTCGGATTTGAATTAAGGTTTATTTACAAACTTGGGCGCACGATATGTGCGCCCATTTTTTAAAACATATAATTTTCAGCCCTGTTCAAAAACACGCTGTTCTTTTTTTCACGTATTGAGACAGCAGAATTATCCGAACAGGTGATGATATGGTCAACAAGAGTGATATCAATATTGCATAAAGCTCTGCTCATAGCGGCAGTTGAGAGTATATCCTCCTCAGACGGTTCAGGATTTGAAGAAACGTGGTTATGACCGACAAATACATATTTTCCGTCATTATGAAGAACGAACTCTGCAAGCGCACGGCAGGATATCCTGACCGATGACCTCTCCCCTGCTCCGATGAATCTGCTGCTTATTATGCGGAATTTCTCATCTGTCACCGCAGCAGCTATCATCTCATTCTGACATGAACGCAGGTACGCCGAAAAATATTTTTTAGCAGCTTCCGCTGAAGAAAGGCTCTCGCTTCCGCAGTTGACTATGGCACATTTACGGCTCAGCTGAGGTATAAGGAAGAGCAAAGCGGCTGAACGCTGAGTAGCTCCGCAGCAGTTCATGAGGAACATAGGATCAGAATCAGCAACGCTCCTGACGCTGCCATAATTTTTCATGATACAGTCAGTTATAGCTTCTGCGCTGCTTGCTCTTTCTGAGTATGTAAGCAGCAGAAGGAGCTTTTCCCTGTCTGAAAGAGCGCTGATACCGTTCTCGGAATAACGCTTTTTAATATTCTTTTTCATGCCGACACCCCTTTATTAACTGCTATGTATATCAAGAAGGCTTTTGAACTCTACCTGTTTCCATTCATCGCTGCTGACGGCTATACATTGCATCAGTTCGATATTGAAAGGCTTTAGTTTTTCTGAAAGCATAGCCGCTGAAATGCTGTCCTCCTTGAGGTTTATAGTTCCGCCGTGCTTTATGCCGAGGACTACCCTCTCGCAGCCGTTTCTCATTATATCTGAAACGAGATGTCTGAATTCGCACTTGCTGAATGATTTTTTAGCACCGTTGAAACTTATCCTGCTGATAACTTCAAGTTCATCTCCGAGACATAGTATAAGGTAAAGTCCAGAAGCAGCATCCTTGAAGTATCTGACGAAATAATCTGACACCTCCTTAGTGGTAAGCAGCTTTTCATATACCTGCATCTCCCTGTCGTACTCGCCGCACATATCTCCCAGCAGGCGGATGAATTCCGCAGCAGACCTTCCTATGCCGGTTACAGACATAAGTTCTTCTATCGGAGCATTGAGGATATTATTTATAGTGCCAAACTCTTTTATGAGGGTATGTGCAAGCTCGTTTGTATTTATTCTTGGCAAAGCGTAAAACAGCACCAGTTCTAGGAGTTCATGCTCACAAAGAGAATCAGCACCGAAAGTCATAAAGCGCTGCCGGAGTCTTTCCCTGTGACCGCTGTGGATCATATCTCTCATCTTTGTCACGCCCTTTCAGTTGTTTATATATATCAAGAACGCCGTCCATCGCATCTGCTATGGCTGACAGCTTATTCTACTATATATAATATCATATTTTTATGAGATTTTGATTAACAAACAATGTACATATATATAATATAATCTTGTAATATTGATATATTTATTCAATTATTTTATATCATTTCAAGCTTTGCAGGCGAAAATCATATAAAAATGATTCAAAAATATATACATATCTTATTGACTTTGTCAAGGAAACATGGTATACTAATATTAAATATTACGTAAATATGAACGAATTCTGAAATGGGAAATCACTTTTCAAGGAGGATAATCTATGAAGTTTAAAAAACTGCTCAGTACCGTTACTTCACTTGCCCTGTCCCTCTCATCATTCGCAGGCATGAACGCAGTACTGACAAACAACAATTTCACCGCACAGGCTGCAAATGCAAACTGGAAATTCGACTTTGGCGGCGGCGGTGCAGCAAGCGGCTATACCGGCGTATCTGCTTCTGACGGATACAACGCTTCAAGAGGCTACGGCTTCGCTCAGACCGGCAATGTTCAGAATGTCAGCGCCGGCGGTCAGGGAGCTTACAGCGATGCCGTAAAATTCAACAACTTCGGCACAGGCAACACCTTCAACGTTGACCTTCCGAAAGGTCTTTACGAGATAAAGGTCGTTACCGGAAATGCTCCACGTACAACTATAAGAATAGAAGGTATGGTTCAGATGATGAACCTCACTGGAAACAACGCAGTTGAGACTATACAGATACCGGTAACAGACGGTCAGCTCAACTTGCAGGCTATCGAGGGCATGAGCAAACGTGAACAGTCTATCGCCGCTGTCGAGATAAAGCAGCTCAATACCACAGGCGAAATGAAGCCTACTATATGGATATGCGGAGACTCTACCGTTGCGAACTACTACAACTGCGCTGATACTTCACAGCACGGCTGGGGACAGTTCCTCGGAAACTACGTTGACAGGAACTACTGGGAAATACGAAATCAGGCTACCAGCGGTCAGTACGCAAAGGGATTCGTCAACGGCGGACAGTTCGCACCTATTGAAACTTACGGAAAACCTGGTGATATCTACATCATCGCTATCGGTATCAACGACACGAACTACTCAAACGCTGACGAGTATACAAGCGTTGTTACCTCAATGGTACAGAAGGCAAAAGCCAAAGGTATGACCGTGCTCCTTGTTAAACAGCAGGGACGCAGAGGTGACCTTACAAGAAATCCTAAGCTTGGCGGGCGCTGGTTCGGCGGTCAGCTCGATGCTATCGGAAAATCTGAAAACGTAAAGGTTCTTGACCTCTTTACTCCGTGGCAGGACTTCGGCTTGTCAAAGGGCTATGATGCAATGGCTTCATACTACGCTATACAGGCAAACGGCTCAAACGACGACCTCCACCAGAGCAAAATGGGTTCACTGAAATTAGCCGAGATAATGTCAACTCTCTATGATTTCAGCGGCAACTCAGCAGCCGAGATGAACGAGAACGTCTACTACACATTCAAGAACGTAAACAGCGGATTATATCTTACCGCAGATGAGCAGAATATGAACGTCAGCCAGCAGAGCATGGATGATATGTCAAACGAATTTGCATGGCGACTGAAATCAACAGGTGACGGCTATTATACGATAAATTCGGGAATAGTAGTTATGGACGCTGATTATCTGCTTAACGTAAAGGACGGAAGCAGTGCTAACGGTCAGAACGTAGAACTTAACGCATACGGCGGACACCCTGTCACAGATCAGCTTCCTGATTATGAGGACAGCCAAAAATTCAAGTTCAAGCGCAATTCTGACGGCTCATATACGGTACTCACAAAGTCATCAAACGAAAAATCTGCCGTTGAAGTTATCAATGCTCTCACAACAGCCGGTGCTAACGTACAGCAGTGGGAATTGAACGGTCATGACTGTCAGAAATGGACATTAACAGCAGTTAATCTTCCGCTCAACGGAAAATTCATATCAAAGCTTGTTATAAATGACAGCGAACACGCTGACGCATGGAGCATAAAAAGCAACGCCTCCTCCGGTCTTAAAATGTTCGGAGACAGAGACTTCACAGTTGATGATCTTCCTGAGATACTCAAAGGCTCTGAGCAGATAGTAACAGCCTGCAACTCCAAGAATTTCGCATCAGATCAGGCAGTATTCACAGCTTCTTCTGACGAGACAGTATATATTGCTCTCGACCACAGAGTTGACACACCTTCATGGCTCAGCGGCTACACAGCTACAGGCGATTCATTCATCTGCAACAACGAGCAGTATAACATCTTCGCAAAGGAATTCTCCGCAGGCGACAAGATAACTCTCGGACAGAACAGCACTATCTACAACTGCATGAACTACGGCGTATTCATACAGAAAAAGGCAGAGGTCACAACAACTGTACCTGAGACTACTACTACAACAAAGCCAGTTGAAACAACTACAGAAGCTCCTGAAGAGACTACAACCACAACAGCTCCGGCTGGCACAACTCTCCTTGGCGATGCTAACTGCGACGGTAAAGTAACAGTTGCAGACGCTACAGCAATACTCCAGTTCCTCGCAAACAAGGACAAGTATAAGCTCAAAGATCAGGGCAGGATAAACGCCGATGTTTTCCAGACCGGCGACGGCATAACCGCAAAGGATGCTCTCTTTATACAGATGGTGGATGCAGGTCTTGAAACGCTTCCGGAAGCTCCGGCAGCAACAACTGCTCCTGCAACTACAACTGAATCAACAACAACTACGACCACTACTACCACAACAACTACTACAGCTTCAACTACAAAGAATTACTTCGCCGTTGACCAGACATGGAACGACGGCTGGGCTGAAAGTTCAAATGCAGGCTTCACAAAAACTACAGCAGCTATGGGCGACAGCGAGAACGTAGGCTACGTAAACCTCAACAACGTTGTAGGAAGCTTCGTTACATTCGATGTAAATGTTCCGGCTGACGGCAACTACATGACACATATCCGCTACGCAAACGGAACAACTACCGACCGTAAGACAAACGTATTCGTAAACGGCGACACTGCTTCTTACTGGTTACAGTCCTTCCCTGGCACAGGCTCATGGACAGACTGGAACGAGATAGGTATAGTATTACCGCTCAAAACCGGTGCAAATACTATCAAATTCGAGTCAGCAGTAAGCGAGGGAGGTCCTAACTTCGACTACATCAACCTCACTCTCACAGACGAGCCTATCGCTGAATTATTCGATCCGAATGCAGGTCAGCAGACAGTTGACGGAAGCAAGCCTGCTCTTTATCTCGCAGGCGACTCGACCTGTATGTACTACAACGCAAACAAGCAGTCCCAGAACGGCGGACCAATTCAGGGCTGGGGCTACTACATGACAGACTACTTCACCGAGGACGTAAGCGTATACAATCACGCTATGGCAGGCAGAAGCTCCAAGAAGTTCTACGATGAGGGCAGATTCTCAGCTATAACGGAGAATCTCAAGAAGGGCGACTTTGTTATGATACAGTTCGCTATCAACGATGCAGGCAAGGCAAACGCTGACAGATACGCTCCGACCTGCGGAAACGTTGACAATCCGACATCCGGCTCATACGAGTGGTATATGACATCATTCATCAAGGACACACAGGCAAAGGGAGCAACTCCGATACTCATGTCATGCACTCTCAGCGCAAAGTCCTACTCAAACGGCAAATTCAGTGCATCTTACACCAACTACAGCGATGCCTGCAAGAATCTTGCAAAGAAGTACGATATCCCGTACATCGACGTAAACGGCATAATGGTAGACCACTACAACTCTGTAGGTTACAACAAGGCACTCTCCTACCACATGGCTGGAGCCGTACAGGGTTCAACTGATATGACACACTTCAACGAAGGCGGAGCTAAAGTCATTGCAGGACTTATAGCAAACGCAGTAAAGAAGCAGAGTATAGCAGGTCTTTCAGGATATGTAAAATAAAAAAAGCCAAAGGCTGTCGGATAAATTCCGGCAGCCTTTTAATTTTATATTGACTTTTTACGCACAAAAAACACGAGCGCAATATGCGCCCGTGCTGAAATCAAATATTTATAGGTGCTTCTCCGAAATCGTCAGGGAGAGTTGTTGTCTCCTGACTGCTTTCATCGCTGCTTTCGCTGCTTGAATTGTCATTATTGCCGTATGAGTAGGAATAGGAGAATCCAAAGCTGCTGCTCTGTTTAGCCTGCTCGATATATGCAGCATAGAACTGACTAAAGCTTTCAAGTCCCATAGCCTGCCATAACCAGTCATACTTAGGATCAGAATATTCGCTGAATTCCTCAGGTACTTCGCCGGTCTCATCAAATTCTGCTATGTATTCGTTCTGATG
This sequence comes from Ruminococcus flavefaciens, assembly GCA_002348905.1. Lineage (GTDB taxonomy): Bacteria > Bacillota > Clostridia > Oscillospirales > Ruminococcaceae > Ruminococcus > Ruminococcus flavefaciens_O. Next base: position 5,865 of record DEBW01000121.1, read on the forward strand.
ATTGGCAAACTGTATCATATCCTCGTTGATGCCTTTGAATAAAGTAAACGAAAGAATGAAAGCTATCATCATGAAAAAGGATATTATCACGCTGAAAACAGCAAGCACTTTTCCGCCGTTTTTAGGTGAAAACAGTGCGATGCAGCCAAGTATGAGCGATATGAGCGACACTGCTGCCAAAAATACTCCAACTGCTGAATAAAGAGAGCAGCAGCTTAAAAGTACGGTGAGCAAGCTCAGAACAAAAGAGGTAAGAGCAAGTCCTATCGGCTTTTTAGGAGGTCGCTGCATATTGTAGTACTGAAAATTATTGTTCTGCTGGAACTGTTCGTTCATGGTATATCTCCTGTTTCACTTAGTAATGATAATAAAAGAGCAATGACATTTACTCCTGCGATACTCAGCACCAAAGCCACGACAGCGAGTACTACCGCTATAGGGATGAATCTGTCGAGCTGTTTGCTTACGCCGTATTCATCAGTTACCTTTGCTTTCTTTGATATCAGCACACAGTTGAATATGCATACCAAGAAAACCGGTATCACTCCTGCACATAAGCTTATCATGCCTGCTATACAGAATATCAGGAACCATTTTCCGGATTTCTGCGCTGCCGGACTTGTCTGCTGCTGCTGGACTGGTCTTTCATAGGTTCTTCCGTTTACGGTAGTGGTATTTACAGCAGGTTTTCTGTTTTGCTGGTAAGCATTGGCGTTTGGTACAGTATATCTTGCATTAGGCTGATTAAGCTGCTGACTTGACTTAGTTTTAACGATAGGATGGCTCAGCTGAGTTGGCTGAGCAGACTTCTGATACTGCTTGTTTATGTACTGCTGTTCAGTCTTATAGCTGACAGTATGATTGTCGTGACAGTTATCTTTATAATACTGGTTGAGCTGGTGCTTATTCTTGATATCGTCGATTATCTCATTTGTTGTCTGATCTATGACCTGACAGCTTGATTCATCTATGCATCTTCTGTAATCAGACATATCTGTACCTCCTTATCATCAGAAATTTGTCTCCCATGTCCAGCTGCGTATCTCAAGTTCGTCGAGATTGTACGGAGTTTTCTGGTATACGCAGTAATTCAGCCAGTTCGAGAACATGAGGTTGGCTGTGCATCTCCATGAAAACACCGGCGTTTTAGTCGGATCATCATCAGGGAAATAGTTGTATGGTACTTGTATATCAAGTCCTTTGTCCTTGTCACGGAAATACTCGGAAGCAAGGGTATCACGGTCATATTCAGAGTGTCCGGTTATAAAATACTGTCTGCCATTCTTATTGGCAATGATATGTACTCCGGCAAGCTCAGAAGATGTGATTATCTCAAGCTGTTTTACCTTTTCGATGTCTTCACGGCGAACCTCGGTATTTCTGCTGTGCGGTACATAGAAAACATCGTCAAATCCTCTGAGAAGCTGACAGTTTTCTACTTCTGCCTTATGAGGGAATACACCGAACATTTTCTGTTCAAGCTTATACTTAGGCACTCCGAAGTGGTAGTAAAGTCCAGCCTGAGCAGCCCAGCATATGTATATAGTTGAGAATACGTGAGTTTTTGACCATTCAAAAATGGAAGTTATCTCTTCCCAGTAGTCAACATCTTCGTATTTCAGTTTCTCCACAGGAGCACCTGTCACTATCATACCGTCATAGCGCTTGTTTTTTATCTCGTCGAAGGTCTTGTAGAAAGCTTCAAGGTGGTGGTGAGAGGTATTGCGGGAATTGTGCGAAGCCATCTGGAGCAGTTCGATATCCACCTGTATGGCTGAATTGCTGAGAAGGCGCATAAGCTGACATTCTGTCTCTATTTTCTTGGGCATGATGTTGAGGATGACCACCTTGAGCGGACGGATATCCTGATGTTCAGCCCTTTCTTTAGACATTACAAATATATTTTCTTCTCCCAGCGTTTTATAAGCCGGCAGTTCAGATGATATGCGGATAGGCATTTGCAGTCTCCTTTCACTGGACGTTGTTTTGGTTTTTGCAGTTCTGACAGCCGTTCATGAAGTTATTGACGTTTTCGCATATATTACTGTTTTCAGTTAGAAATTTAAGCTTTATCAGATTTGCGGACTTCTGCTTGTCCGGAATTTCAAATACCATAGTATCTATGCCTTTCAGGGCACTTTTGAACATGACAGAGCGCACAAGACCGTCACAGAGCATGAGGTCGCCGCCGTCATCGTAGCCATATACTATAGTCTTTTCGGCTTCATAGGCGTATGCGATGAAGCCGATAGTTTTTTCTCCATCGAGAGCTTCTGTGATATGCACGTTGTTTATACCTGCGGCGGCAATGACATCTTCATAGCCTGCGGTATCGAACTTTTCCTGAATCTCCAGCATATCACTTAGCCTTTCCGATAGCTGTTCTGAGCGCACGAAGCTCCTCAGCGGTAAGTTCACGCCATGTACCCGGTTTGAGCATACCTAATTTGAGAGGTCCAATGCTTATGCGGCGGAGTCTTGCTACTTCAAGACCGACAGCTTCGCACATTTTACGTATCTGACGGTTTCTTCCTTCCTTGATAGTCATAAGAAGGACAACTCTGCCGGGTTCTTTTTCCTTGACAACGATAGTAGCCGGAAGAGTTTTCTTTCCGTCTATCTCAACGCCTTCTGAAAGCTGTACGAGCTGGTCGTCGTTTACATCAGGGCGTACAGTTACACGGTATGTCTTGGAAATATGTCTGCTTGGGTGCATGATGCTGTTTGCAAATTCACCGTCATTGGTGAAAAGGAGAAGTCCCTCGGAATTACGGTCAAGTCTTCCTACAGGGTAAACTCTTTCCTCAACATCTTCAAGCAGGTCCATTACACAGCGGCGGTCAAGTTCGTCTGAAACAGTGGTAACATAGCCTCTTGGCTTGTTCATCATGAGGTATACAAGATTTTTCTTGCGAGGCATATATATACGCTCGCCGTCAATGGTGATAAGGTCTCTGTAGCCGCACTTGTCGCCGGGTTTTACGGGATGACCGTTGACCTTTACCCTGCCCTTTGACATAAGCTCCTCAGCCTTACGGCGTGAGCAGAAGCCGCTGTCGGCGATGATTTTTTGTATTCTTGTTTTTTCCACAATATCTCCTCTTTCGTTGGGATAGATTTATTAATGCAGAGAACGCCGTCCGGCGTTCCGTGACTGTCATAAAAATTTTGTAGCGCTTGAACGATTGTGGGACGCTGTCCCACACCCTGC
>DEBW01000121.1:9124-15872 GCA_002348905.1 Ruminococcus flavefaciens
GCAGTCCCCTGCACCCCGAATATCTGGTTACTTGTGCTTGGGGTGGTAGTATTCGGCATCCTCGGCGGCTGACAGCGGTACTCGCCTTATTTCTCTGCCGCCGTACTTTATCTGTAACTCCGCAAGTACATCGCCTTTTTTCACCGGTGCGTACACAAACGGCGAAGCTTTAACGCTGTATTCAAGTTCGCTTTCAGAAGCGTCCAGCACCGTTACAGGTTCGGGCATCTCATCGGCGCATACTCTTATTTTTTCCTTTTTGCTTCCTGCGAGGTCAAGCTCGATAGTGTCAGGAATTTCCGGCTTTACAGTATGTACCCGCTCAAAGGCATAGTCATACATTGACATATGGTCGTTCCAGTCGTTGCGGTCATTGAGAGTGACGCATATCAGGTCTTTCCCGTCACGCTTGCAGGCTGAAACAAGACATCTTCCGGCTTCGTCGGTAAATCCGGTCTTTACGCCGTAAGTTCCGCTGTAGAGTGACAGGAGCTTATTTGTATTTTTCAGCCAGCGTGTATACGGAGGATTACCAAATTCAAGCTTGATGCTCTCGCTCGAACATATCTCACGGAAAGTATCGTTTCTCAGCGCAACCGATGCAAGTATCGCCATATCATGTGCAGACGAACCGTGTCCATCGCCTTCAAGTCCTGACGGTGTGACGAAAAATGTCTTTGAAAGACCAATTTCCTGAGCACGGCTGTTCATAAGTCCGGCGAATTTTTCATTGCTGCCGGAAATACGCACAGCCACAGCATTGGCAGCATCATTTCCTGACGGCAGAAGCATACCGCAGCACAAAGCGTACTTTGTGACGGTATCGCCCTCCTGTAGTCCCATTGACGAGCCTTCAACGTGAATAGCATCACTGTCAACAGTAAACGGAGTATAAAGGTCGCCGCTTTCGATACAGAGCAAGGCAGACATTATCTTTGTAGTGCTCGCCATAGGAAGCTTTTCTCCGCTGTTGAGAGAGTATACCTCCTCGCCTGTATCTGCTGATATGACAACCGCCGCTTTTGCCGATACTTCGGGCTTATCGGCGGCTATAGCCGTATTCACAGGCAAACACATTGCTATGAGCAGTCCGGCTGTTACCGGAACAAATTTCTTCATATTGATACCTCCGCAAATATCTTTTTTTATGATACTATGCGGAGATATGTAAGGTTATTCTCAGTCGCTGAAAGTTACGTCGCCTTCTTCGGCATTTCCGCCCTTTCTCTTAGCGAGAAAATCCTGTACCTTTTCAACGATAGCAGGTACAGAGCTTATAGCGTTGCTGATTGGATCATTTGCAGACTCCATATTTATCATTTTTGCTTCGCCGGCAGCATTTATAACGAGGAATCCCTCAGGCTTGATGCTTATACCAGCGCCGGCACCGCCTCCGAAGAGGTCTTTGTCGTACTTTGAAGGAAGGTCAGAGCCGCCGGATGCAAAGCCGTAAGATATTTTAGATATCGGTATAATGGTAGTGCCGTCAGCTAAAGCGATAGGCTCACCGATGATAGAATTAACGTCAGCCATTTCTCTGATCTTGTCGATAGAAATTCCGAGTATCTCATGTACGGGTGTATTTTTATTTTCCATAATTGTAACCTCACTTCTGCCTTGCGGCGTGTTTATTCAGTTTTCTTTCCTGTAGCTTGTACGGGATGAAGTATCTAATTGAATATGTTATCAGGAACTGGATTCCTGCAATAACCGCTGTTATAGGGCGTACACACAGTTTTCCGGCAGCGTCCCAGCGTGATTCCTTCATTGCGAAGCCTGGTACGATGTCGATAGTTTTCAGCTTGACGTTAAAGAGTACGCCCATCCAGCCGAGAACATTGTATATAGTACCGCTGATGCTGCCGTATTCCATAGCACAGGTGAAAGCGTCCTCGTTCGCAATGATGAAGTCGATGTAAAGCTCGTGGAACTTAACTCCCTTGAGTATTTTCAGCACCGGACGGTCAGCAGCCCTCCACATATCGAGAACGATATCAAGCTTTTCAAGGATGTCCTTTTCACGCTTTGGCTTGTCCTCTTTTTTATCGGACTTTTTGTCCTTTTCATCATCTTCTTCGGGAATTTCTTCCTCAGCGGTGATATTTTCAGTTGTTTCCTCCGTTTTTTTCTCCTCTTCCGTAATTTCAGCAGGAGTTTCGGAAACTTCTGTGACTGTTTCCTCCGTGTCCTCTTTTTCAAGATCAGGGACATCATCTGCGGAGATATCGGGAGTATCGCTAATCTCATCAACTACAGGAGAATCGTCCTCCTCCGGCTTCTGAGCCTCTTTTTCCTTGCGCCATTTCAGATACCACGGGATAAGTCCCTTTTTGTCTGAGTTGTAAAGCAGCAGAAGGGAGTATTTCACCTTATATGTGAGTTTTTTGTCGATATAGCTTACTTCTGCCCTCACAGGGAGAAGCAGTATAAGAAAGATAATGCCGAAAACGGCAAGAATTATCCATAGCAGTATTTTAAGAATTATCATTCCTGCCGCTCCTTTCTGGTCAAGAATATCTGAAAGATCATATTTTACAGTTCATCGTCAGTTTCGTCCTCTATGACGATGTTCTCATGTCCCGGAAGCGGCGGAAGTTCAGCTATCGAGCTTAGTCCGAAGCTTCTGAGAAATATCGCTGTAGTGCGGTAAACTATCGGCTTTCCGGGAACGTCAAGTCTGCCGGCTTCTTCAACAAGTCCCTTTTCGACAAGGCTGTTTACGACTGCCGAGCTGTCAACTCCACGCACATTTTCAACAAAGCTTTTGGATACCGGCTGATTGTATGCGATAATTGTCAGAGTTTCCATTGCAGCGTTTGACAAGGGAGTATTCTTCTTCGTTTCGAGAGCCTGACGTATCTGCGGAGCAAACTCCTCACGGGTACACATCTGATAGCTGCTGTCAAGTTTCTTTATGCATATGCCGCTTCCGCAGCCGTCGTAGCGTTCATTCAGCAGCGTTATCATCTGCGGTACAGCGCCAACGTCTATGCCGCTCGCCTGAGAAAGACGGTAAAGCTCAACAGGTTCGCCGCTGGCAAAGAGTATAGCCTCTAATGCTCCGAGTTTCTCTTTGATCTCCATTTTTTGCGTCCCTCTCTTTCCATTTCTCCCTTGAAGAAAATAATGGTATTGTCCTCGCTTATTGTGATGCGTCCGAAGCGTGTAAGCTCAAGTACGGCAAGGAAAGTGGCAACTCTTGCCGAGCGGTCGGTAACTCCCTCATAGAGCGAGTCCATATACACTTCACCGTTGGTGTAAAGTTCACGGAGAATGTGTACGACTTTGGTGAGTACCGGCACTATACGGCGCTTTACCACGGAATTTATCTTGTTTTCAATGTGTATTTTCTGCTCATCAGGGCATATCTTCTTATTATTGTATACAGCAGCATAGGCTTGTACAAGTCTGTCCAGCTCATGAACAAGGGTATAAGTCATATCAGCCTTTATCTTCATCGGCTTTCTGACAAATACATTGCAGCCTATATTGCGTTCTGCCAGCAGTTTAGCAGCTTCTTTGCAGAGTGAAAGCTCTATGAGAGCGCCTTCAAGCTCCTTTTTCATCACCTCAGCTTCTTCCTTCTGAGGGAGGAGAGCAGCAGTCTTGATGTATATGAGCCTTGCAGCCATTTCGAGAAATTCTCCCGCAAGTTCAAGATCCTGCTTATGAGCATCCTCGATGAATATGAGGTACTGTTCAAGGAGTTTTGATATCTCGATATCGCATATATTGAGCTTGTGCTTGGTTATGAGCGTAAGAAGTACGTCTAAAGGACCTTCGTATACATCAAGCTTGTAGTTGATCTTTTCCATATCAGTTAAATGATGAAATGAGCGTAAAAGGCCAGTCAGCAATATTTGAAAGCAGAATGTCAGCAATAATTATCAGCCAGCGTAATGGGTCGAAACGTTCATTAGTGAGGTCGCCCATAAAGAAAAGCGCAAAGAGTATGATGGTTGATATCTGATTTATCCGCTGCTGGTTAGGGTAATACCAGTTGTGAAATTTAGGCCCTGCAAGCTGGTTGAGTATCTGAAAACCGTCCATAGGCGGCAGAGGGAGTATATTTATAACTCCGAGGCATTCATTGATACTTGCAAGCAGATAAAGAACAAATGCAAATGCGGATAAAAACTGACTATTGCCTGCCGGTAATAAATAAAGCACATTTTCAAGTATCTTGCAGAATAATGCTGCAAGGAAGTATGTCACAGGCCCTGCAAGGGATACAGTAATAACGCCTCTTTTAATATTTTTCATGCGGCTGTATCTTATAGGCATAGGATTTGACCAGCCGAAGCCTATGAGAAGTATAACAAGTGAGCCGAGAGGGTCGATATGTGCCAAAGGATTAAGTGTTATTCTGCCTTCCTCCTCGGATGTGGTATCACCGTTCCACTTGGCTGCAAGTCCTCTTGCAGAGTTTGCTACCGGCATTACCAGCAGTATCATCAGCAGGCGTGAAAAATATTTTAAAAATATTCCTAAAGTATTAGTATCCATAAGCACCTCAGTAATAATATTTAACGATAACAGCTTTCAGAGTTATCCCTGTGAAGCTACATATTATTTATTATACAACAAATGCACAAATTTTTCAAGTCTAAAATAGAAATTTACGGTCGAATAAAAAAAAATAGGTTTTTTTTCAAAAAGTACTTGCTTTTTTCTAAAATATGTGTTACAATATTCATGTTGTCTAATTCGGTGATGATTTCACACCGGATGTTATGATGAATAATTAAGGAGGTGCAGCCTGATGGCAAAATGTGATATCTGCGGTAAGGGAGTAACTTTTGGAATCAAGGTTTCCCACTCACACAGACGTACAAACAGAACATGGAAGCCTAATGTAAAGCGTGTTAAGGCTATCGTCAAGGGTACTCCTTGTCATATCTACGCTTGCTCAAGATGCCTGCGTTCAGGTAAGGTTGAGAGAGCTAACTAATTGTACATTGTGAGCTAAGAGGAGCGTTCCGTTTCGGAACGCTCTTTTCTTTTTGCTTACTGGAAGCTGAATATTTTCCCTATATACTCCTCAGTCGAATAAAGTCCGCTCCGGTTAAAGCGGTCAATACCGTAAAGACAGGCAGGATCACGGCTGATCGTATTGACCTTTTCACGGCAGGTAAGCGTCATAAGTATGCCGTTTTCACGCAGTACAGGTATGCTTTCACGGCTGACCTTTCCGAAAGGGTACGCAAACACGACCGGAGCTTCGCCCGTATGCTCAGTAAACTCCCTTTGAAGCCTTGATATATCATCATTCAGCGCTCTGCGGTAATCTTCTTCACTTTCACTGTCGAGTTTTCCACATCCTGACCGACCATTGTGGAGAGAGTGCATATCATATGTGTGATTTCCAAGCTCTATACGTCCAGACTTCGCCAGCAATCCGATATCATCCCATGTAAGATAGGAGTACGCCGGCACATGAGGATCATTTACAGCTTCATTGTCGGTATAAGTTCCGACTACAGATATGACAGCCGTCATATCGTACTTTTCAAGCAGCGGAAGAAGATAAGCAAGATTATTGTAGCAGCCGTCATCAAATGTTATCATGACCGGCATTTCCGGAAGCTCTCCCCTGCCGTTTGCGTAGGCTATGACCTGATCTGCGGTAACAGTTTTATAGCCGTGACTGCTCAGCCAGCTAAGGTCACTTTCAAGCTGTTCCGGAGTTACAACGAACTCAGACGGTTTATCGCCGTAAACGCTGTGATACATCATTACAGGCAGTTTTACGCTTTCTTCCGCAGTATTTCCGGCGGACGTAAAGAAATTTCTCCCGACAAGGAAAAATACTCCGCAGATGCCGAATATAAACACATCAAGCACAAGCAAACTAAAAAAACGTGGCACACTATAAGTCCTGTACATTCTTATCACCTCAGAATAAATCTATTCAGCCGGACAAATACAAATGCAAGTCCGATAGAATATTTTTTCCAAGCAATGAATAATATTGTAGCAAAGGATATACTAATGAGGTGAGGGAATGACACGTTATAAACGCAAAAAAATAACCGGAACTTTAAAACTTGTGCTCCTGCTTTCAGCACCGTTTGTCACAGCAGCTTCATGCAGGTGTCTGCCGGCGGTAAAAGCAGCTCTTGAGCACATAGGAAGTACCCGTATAACTGAATACACACCGCAGGAATACAGCGAAATAACGTTCAGGGACAACGTCAGAAAAGAAGCTGACGATGATATTCTGAACAGCAGTATCATACTTTCTGAGGGTTACGGAGTATACGGCGAGAGCGAAGATATAAAAGTCCGGCTGACTGATCCTCTGGAAATGAAAGCTGAAAACGCCGGAGAAAAGCCATACCCTGCTGATGACCAGTGGACTGAAGGCGGAGATATATTCCGCACGACATTCGGAAGCTACAGCGGAACAAGCTTTTTTGACCTTGAAAAAGCCGGTCAGGTCAACAATAAGACCGATATTTCAAATGATGAGCTGAAAAAGGAGAGCCGGTGTCTGCCAAATTTCAAAATATCAGATACATCAGAACCGCAGGTGCTTATATATCACACTCACACTACCGAAAGCTTCGAGCCATTCGTAAGAGAGCACTACGATCCGAATTTCAACTACCGTACTACCGATCCTACCAAAAATATGGTAATGGTAGGCGACGCTATACAGGCAGAGCTTGAAGCTGCCGGAATAGGAGTTATACACGTTACCGATATACACGACTATCCCTCATATAACGGCTCGTATGAGCGAAGC
>DEBW01000121.1:15936-17396 GCA_002348905.1 Ruminococcus flavefaciens
AAGTACCCAAGCATAAAGGTCGCCCTTGATATACACCGTGATGCCATAGCCGGCGAGAATACTGCCTCTCAGCCTTATGTTGAGATAGACGGCAGAGAAGCTGCACAGATAATGATAATATCCGGCTGCGACGACGGTACTCTGGATATGCCGGAGTATATGAAGAATTTTCACTTTGCCTGCACCTTGCAGCAAAAGCTTGAAAGCGACTATACCGGTCTTACAAGACCGATACTCTTTGACTACCGCCACTACAATCAGGACCTTACGACCGGAAGTCTGCTGATAGAAGTCGGCTCGCACTGCAATACGCTACAGCAGGTACAGTACTCCGGACAACTTATCGGACGCTCACTTGGCGAACTTCTCAACTCAATGAAGGAGAAATAATGAGGATAAAAATAAATAAGACCGCCGTCAGCGCAGTGATATCTTACATTGCCCTGACCGTCGGTCTCTGGATGTTCTTATTGTGTTATACAAATTCATACAACAGGCTCAGCGAGTACAAGATAACTCCTGCAAGCTTTTCCGTAGAATACGGCAGAGCCGAGCTTGATATCATCGGTCACAAGTACGTATCAGATGCAGATATTTTCTCCCCTGACAATAAAGCCTGCCTTATAGCTTATATCATAGCTCCGGACGAGCTGAGAGGAGCTTTGCTGTTATTTTCAGATATCAAGCCTTTGAAGCAGTCCGGCGTGGAAAACGTTTTTCCGGACGGGACATGACCTCATCGTAGAAGCTGTTCAGCTCACCTGCATAATAGAGAGTAGCTCCCGGAAATTTGCGGAAATCATCCGGAGTATACAGGCAGAATGATTTTTCAAGAGGTATGCCTATCTTATCCATAGTGTACGCCACGAACTGTGAACAGACGAAATTCTTCTTGCGTTCCCACTCGATATTGAGATAAACGGCTAAAAGTCCGAGAACATTGTAGGAGTAGATGTTGCGGTTTTCAGCGAAATGCTGCATAACTCTGTAGTATTCCTCTTTCTGCTCCTTAGTGACCGGTATGCGGTATATCTCGCACGGGATATATCCGAATTTACCGAGTGTTCCTTTGCCGACTATCTCCTGATTAAAGGTAGCAGGCAGCGGTACAGGCTTATATGTACGGCAGAAGCTGTACATTTCTGATAGGTCTACTTCCCCTGAAAGGGAAACGTGATTATACGGCTTCTTTGTGAAGAATCTGAAAAATCTTGCCGGACCTGTTCCGGTCTGGGCAACGATAATATATATGTAATTCTCCAAAATATCACCTCCGTCAGCTTATGATGTTTTGTGACAAAATATCGTCAAAAAATTCTATATAAATTATAACATAAATACTTGCAAAATTCAAGGGTTTTTGATATAATAGTATTTATGAATTAGTTACCACCTTATTCATATTTATAATCAGGTCTGCCCTGATTTATGTATATGCGCCTGTAGCTCAGTGGATAGAG
>DEBW01000121.1:17414-17545 GCA_002348905.1 Ruminococcus flavefaciens
ACAAGTGAGCTTATTTGTTTATATCACATATGCAACGGGAAGTCCCCGCAGACAATATGCGCCTCACTTTACGTGGGGCGTATTTTTTCGTACATGAACGGATTCAATTTTATTGTAGGGACGACCATTGG
>DEBW01000121.1:17642-19153 GCA_002348905.1 Ruminococcus flavefaciens
CGTCCGCTAATTTTACTGCAAATCTTACGTTTATTGACAATCTGACCGGAACGAACTGTTCAAAGTTCGCTCCGGTCGATTTTATTTATTTATTTTTTACCCACAGCAAGCTCAACAGCCCTGTAAGCGCCGTTGTAGATGCCGGCTTTATTTGCAGTAAGGATATGACCGCACATCTGCTCGATGATGTCGCCGTTATTTTGCAGAAGTTCAAGCATACCGCCTGTTTCAACAGGAGAAGTACACTCATAAGTGCCGTCGCCGACCTCAGCAGAGCGGATAGCTCCCCAGGCCTCGTGACCTCCGACACGCTTTATCATGAGCTTAGGTACAGGGTAGAACGAAAGCTCACTTGGTTTTGTTATGAGAACGTCAGATGCTCTCATGAGGAGATTGGTTGAGTATACAGCAGCGAAGATATCGCTGTGACAGAAAACGTGTATGCCCTTAACATCGCCTGAATAAGCCTGTTCAGCGAAATCAGCAGTGCTTTTAAAGTCGTCGAAATGCTCAATGGCAAGTTCTTTTAGCTGAGGCACAGCCTGTTTCAGTTCTTTCCAAACCTTCATATGGTCACCTACATTTATAAAGAGAGCAGCCTCGCATTTTTCGATATACGGCAGAAGTTTGCGTATAACGAATATGAATATCGACTTCTGAGCGCCTGCTCCTCCGACTGACATGAGCCAGCGTTTTGTATCGCCGTTCTGCATACGCTCAATGCGCTTCTGACAGTCAGCCTCGATATTGCTTACAAGCTCATGGTCGATGTAGTGACCGGTATATACTATAGCATCCTTTGGCATAGGTCTGAGGACTTTCCCCTTCTCCATACCTCTGAGCGCCCTGTAGCCGATATACGACGACGGAGTCTGTACGGTATGCACAGCGCCCTCAGAAAGGTGCAGAGCCATTGGCCAGTTATCGGGTATAGCGTTCACAACATGGGTAAGACCGGCGTGAACGGCAGCCTGAGCAGGCCATACATGAGTTGCAACGAAAGGGATATCCTTTGGCAGGTCACGGTATACCGATGTCATAAGTTCGGCAGCTTTCTGGTCTGATGAGTTGTATGTCAGCTTACGGAAGCCCTCGCTGTTGAGCGGTTCCCATACTATTTTATTAAAGAGAGCAGACATCTGAGACATTCTTGAACCAAGGGAATACATCTTATTCTGCTGAGCGATTATCTTTCCGCAGGCAGCATCGCCGAATGAGTGCAGGTCGAACCAGTAAGGCTCATAACCCATAGCTCTTGCGGCAGAAGCCATAGCCATAGAAATGCGGTAATGACCGAAGCCCATGCGTATATTTCCTATGATAACGCTCTTATCGTCAAATTCGAGCTGAGGAGTGCCTGAAAGAGAAATATTCTTCACATCAAGCATATCGCCTATTGCCGGTGCAGGAGAGCAAGAGAGGTGGAATTCCTTATCAGAATCGTCACCGTATTTAGCCATAAACTTAGCCTTGTTCCTTACGGCTTTTCTGTATGCCTTTTCGGAGATCTC
>DEBW01000172.1:0-3681 GCA_002348905.1 Ruminococcus flavefaciens
ACCGGCGTACTTGAACCTACATCAGGCGAAATACTTGTCGGCGGAAACGTTCCGTACGAGAACCGCTCGAAAAACGCTCAGGAAATAGGCGTCGTATTTGGTCAGCGCTCTCAGCTCTGGTGGGCTCTGCCCCTTGTGGAGTCATTCAAGCTCCTGAAGGACATCTATCAGATACCCGACGAGAAATACGAGAGCATATTGAAGCTTTACCGCTCACTTGTGGATATAGAGCCTCTGCTCCACAAGCCCGTACGTCAGATGTCTCTGGGACAGCGTACCCTCAGCGATATACTTGCGGCTTTTCTCCACGATCCTAAGATAGTTTTTCTCGACGAGCCGACTATCGGTCTCGACGTTTCAATGAAAGCAAAGATACGTACTCTTATCCATGCGCTGAACAAGGAAAAGAACACTACCGTTATCCTGACAACTCACGATATGGGCGACGTTGACGCGCTTTGCAGGAGAATAGTCATCATCGACAAGGGCAAAATGCTCTACGATAACGATATCGAGCACCTCAAGGGCTTCTTCGGCTCATACCGCACATTAAAAATACGTATTGACGGCAACCTGAAGGAACAGTCTGAGCTCATACAGAAGGAGCTCCCCGAGTTTTCCGTATCTGCCGACGACGAGTGGATATCGGTCCTTGTTGACGAGGAAAAAGCCAAGGTCATCGACGTTCTCGGAAAGCTCCAGCACTCCTACAATATCAGGGATATCGAACTTATCGAGATCTCTACGGAAGAGGTCATCAAGAAGATATACGAGGAGGGAGTACAATGAAGCTGAAAAAGTACCTCGCCCTCACCCGTGCAGGCATTATGGAGACCTTGCAGTTCCGACTGTCATTCGTTGTAATGGTCATCGGAAATCTGCTGTATCTCATAGTAGTGTATTTCCTCTGGGACGCAATATACGAATCCGCAGGCACAGACGTGGTAAACGGCATGACATTTTCGGATACGCTCATATACCTTGTCCTTGCAACAGCGCTCTTCAACTTCATGGAGATGTACACCGTATGGCAGATGGGCAGAGCGATACAGTCAGGCGCTATAGTCCTCGACCTGCTGAAGCCTATGGAGCCGAGAAGCTACCTTTTCTGGACTTACTCCGGAAATTTCGTGGTGAATTTCTTCTCAACATTTCTCCCGACCTTCATTGTAGTCTGTATCGTTACACACGGCGCTGTACCTCTCGGCATAAACCTTGTATACTTCATTATATCGGTAATTATGTCGATAATGATAAACTACAGCATCGACTACTTCGTTGGTACTATCTGCCTTTACACTGAATCAATATGGGGTATCAACATCATGAAGCAAGTCATCGTGCTCCTGCTCTCAGGTGCTACTATCCCGATAGCATTTTTCCCTGAGCCATTCAAGACTATTGCTATGTACCTGCCTTTCCAGTCGATATACAACGCTCCGCTGACACTCCTGCTCAACGGAAGCCCTGATATCAGGGACGTTGCTGAAATACTCGGCACACAGCTCTTATGGTGCATAGTCACTTACATTATAAGCAAACTTTTCTGGAAAGTCTCACTGAGACAGATAACTGTGAACGGAGGCTGAGCTATGAAAAAGAAAACTTTAGGTTTCTACCTTCGCATCTACTTCAAGATACTGGCACAAGATCTCAAAAGCAAAATGAGCTACCGTGCCGACTTCATAATATCGACCATTGGTATGATATTCACCAATATCGCCGGATTTGTAAGTTTCTGGATATTATTCCGGAATTTCCCGTCAATAAACGGCTGGAACTATTATGAGATACTTTTCCTCTACGGCTTCTCGCTGGTATCACTCACGCCGGTACAGTGTCTTTTCGACAACAACTGGAGTTTGCGTATGTATGTATTTTCCGGCGACTTCATAAAATACTGCTTCCGCCCGATAAATATGTTCTTCTACTTCCAGTCTGAGGTATTCGACATAAAAGGTCTCGGACAGTTCGCCTTTGGTCTTGGTACTCTCATTTACTCATGGGTAAAGCTCGGACTTGGTTTCAGTCCGCTGATGATACTGAAACTCTGCGTATTCCTGCTTACGGCTTCGCTCATCATGGTAGCTCTGCAAAATGCCGCTGCTGCTACCTGCTTCTGGATACAGAATTCGTTCTATATCCTCGATTTTGTAACGAAATTCAAGGACTACGCTAAATATCCGGTAACTATTTTCTCAGCATTTTTCCGGTTCATATTCACTTTCATCATGCCTATCGCTTTCATTGCGTACTATCCGAGCTTAGTGATACTCCGTCCTGACAACGTGCCTGTTTTATCATGGCTCTCACCGCTGTTCGGACTGGTATTCTTCTTCCTCAGCTACAAATTCTGGATGTATGGCGCTACCAAATACAGCGGTACAGGTTCTTGATGGCGGTAAGCGACCGGCGGCGCAATACGCATACCAACTTTATCTGTTAATGTAAAAAACAGCTTGCGACTATAATTCTCATGAATCAATTGTAGGGAACGCCGCCCTCGGCGTTCCGAACCGACAAACCACCAAAACAAATATAATTATCGTTGATAATTATATTATGATAAAACCACAATTATTTGCACATCGGCAATTTAACGTGGAAAGGAACGCCGAGGGCGGCGTTCCCTACAGAATGTTAAGGCAAATTATTGGCAATGACGTTACATGGGCGGATAATATTATATCCGCCCATAAAAAATTTTTATAATGTTAGTATATGCTAATTATATATTATAAACTATTGACAAATGTCAGATCATGTAGTATAATATAAACATACCTTATCAAGAGTGGCGGAGGAAACAGGTCCTATGAAGCCCGGCAACCTGATATTCAAGGTGCTAAATCCTGCGGTATGACCGGAAGATGAGGAACATGAACAACGTTCAGTACGCACATCCGATGGGATGTGCTTTTTTATTGATAAGGGACTTTTTATGGAGGTCAAAAATATGAAAAAAGTATTCTTCACATCAGAATCCGTTACAGAAGGACATCCTGATAAGATCTGCGATCAGATCTCTGACGCTGTCCTCGATGCTATGCTTGAACAGGACGAGAATTCAAGAGTTGCCTGCGAAACTGTTGTTACTACAGGTATGGTTCTCTGCATGGGCGAGATATCAACTAAAGCTTACGTTGATATCCCTGGTATCGCAAGAAAAGTAATCAGCGATATCGGCTACGACAGAGCTAAGTACGGCTTTGACGCTCAGACCTGCTCTGTTCTCACTTCTATCGACGAACAGTCTCCTGATATCGCTATGGGCGTTAACGAGGCTTTCGAGTACAGAGAAGAAAACAACGACAGCGACGGTCTTTCAAACGGCGCAGGCGATCAGGGTATCATGTTCGGTTATGCCTGCAATGAGACAAAGGAACTTATGCCGCTTCCTATCTCTCTCGCTCACAAGCTCGCTCTCAGACTTACTGAGGTAAGAAAGGACGGCACACTCCGTTATCTCCGTCCGGACGGCAAAACTCAGGTAACTATCGAGTACCACGACGATAAGCCGGTACGTGTTGATGCAGTTGTTGTATCTTCACAGCACTCCGCTGATATTTCTCTCGAACAGCTCAGAAGAGATATCGAGGAAACAGTTATCCGTGAGATCATCCCTGCTGAACTTATGGACGAGAACACAAAAATATTCATCAATCCTACAGGACGTTTCGT
>DEBW01000172.1:3819-4252 GCA_002348905.1 Ruminococcus flavefaciens
AAGGTTGACCGCAGTGCTGCTTATGCTGCAAGATATATCGCTAAGAATATCGTTGCTGCCGGACTTGCAGACAAGTGTGAGGTACAGCTCTCATACGCTATCGGTGTAGCAAAGCCTATATCCATACTCGTTGATACTTTCGGCACAGGCAAGGCTGACGAGAACAAGCTCTCTGAGGCTGTATCAAAGGTATTCGACCTCAGACCTTCCGCTATCATCAAGATGCTCGACCTTAAAAAGCCGCAGTACAGACAGCTTGCTGCATACGGTCACATGGGCAGAGAAGACCTTGGTGTTGCATGGGAAAAGACAGACAGAGTTGAAGAACTCAAGGCTGCACTTAACTGAAATAATACATAAATCAAGACCTCCGTTTTTTGGCGGAGGTCTTATTTTTTAGAAAAAGTTATAAATTCACGTTGATTTGCTCGCA
>DEBW01000172.1:4456-8466 GCA_002348905.1 Ruminococcus flavefaciens
TGACTCCCCACAGTGTGGGGAGATGTCAGCGAAGCTGACAGAGGGGACGGGCTCGTTGAGCCTGCCTTTGAATCCGGCAGGGAGCAAGCCGCCCCCTGCACCCCAGCAATTCTGTTTTTTCAACAAACTAAGACCTCCGTTTTTTGGCGGAGGTCTTTTGTTATGCATTTATTGAATTTTTAACAAGTCTGCCGGCTTCTTCCGGCATCATAGGGCTTCCCCATAAAAATCCCTGAATATAGTCACAGCCGATACTTTTCAGAGTTTCAAGCTGCTCAGGTTCTTCAACGCCTTCGGATATGACCTTGAAATTCATGATATGTCCGATAGAGATTATAGCCGCAACGTATTTCTTGGAAGAATCACTGGCGTTCATCTTGTCAATAAAGGACTTGTCCACTTTGAGAAGGTCTGCCGGAAAATCACTAAGGTAACTCAGCGAGGAGTAACCTGTTCCGAAATCGTCGATAGCTATTTTAAGTCCCATTTTCTTTATCTCGTTTATACAGTTCAGAGCCTTTTCAGCCGAATCTATCATGACAGACTCGGTAATTTCGATCTCGATCTGACGGGCTGGGACTCCGCACGAATCGACAATAGCTTTAACTTCTTCAAGGAAGCCGTTTTTCATAAGGTGGCGCACAGATACATTCACGCTCAGCATTATATCAGCGCCGGTCTCCCTTATGAGCCTGCCGAAAAATTCAGCGGAAGCTTTGAATACTATCAGATCGATCTTGTCGATAAGTCCGACTTTTTCGGCAACAGGAACAAACTCAGAAGGATTTAATATTTGCCCGTCGGTATCCTCGATACGTGCAAGAGCTTCAAATCCTCTCAGCTTGTGTGAAAGGTCATACTGCGGCTGGAGCTTGAAAAACACCTTGCCGTCGTCAAGGGCTGTCCTTATTTTCTTCTCCATTTCGAGAGTATGCTCTGTTTTCAGCATCTCCGGAGAAAAACGCATGATATGGTCACTGCTGTTGATACGCTTTATTTCGTACATTGCTGCATCAGCACATGAAAAAAGAGCATCGCTCGTTTTAGCATCGGCAGGATATTCAGCATAGCCGAAGCTTGCAGTCATGAACAAATCACATTCATCTACAGTCAGACGCTTGCCCAGTACATCTTCATAGTATTTTATAGTTCTGATTATGTCAGCATCCGAGCGGTAATTGCGTATTATCAGCGAAAACTCATCTCCGCCCTGACGGGTAACAAAGTCAAGCGTGCCTGACTCCTCCGTATCAGCGGCATTTTTCCAGCGCTTTGCTATCTCAGTGAGAACGGCATTTCCGGCATTGTGTCCGAGAGTATCGTTAATACTTTTGAAATTGTTGAGGTCGATAGAAACGATAGCAAATTTCTCGTTTCGTCTGATAAGCTCATTCAAAAGCTCCGAGCAGGCAAATCTGTTCGGGAGTTCTGTAAGGCGGTCTGTAACAGCCTGATCGCACAGTCTTTCCTGAAATTTTTCAAGTCGCATATTGTTTACAAAAATTATTATGGCAGCTATAAAAGTAAACGCATTTGTGAAAGCTCCCGGAAGGCTTGAAAGATTGTGCTGCTTGAATATACCGAGAAGTACCGTTACAAGCTGAAGTCCTGTAAAAATGAGTGCCGTATAAAATCCAAGCTTTCTATAGTATACCACTATGAATATTATGAATATGTTCGAGAGAGCAGCAAATACTCCTGCAAATGCATAAACAGCAATGGTATTTCCGCCGAAATTCAACAAAGTCTGATTTCCGGCAGTAAGGCTGATTATGGCAGATGCTGCGATATACAGCAAAGAAAGCAGGATGTAGCCGAATATGGGTGCTTTTTTTCTTACTATCAGCTGATCCATTGTATTTTCAATAATATTCTTTTTTATAGTTTTTTCATTTTTCTTTTTACACATAATTTTCCCCCTTTTTATTTTTATACTGCATAATACCCTATAATATATTATACTTTTAATCATAAAAGAAGTCAATAAAAAAATACTACTTTATTGTGAAAAATCAACTATATTGTTGATGAATATATATTTATAGCAATTATTTTTTATGTTAAAATCTTACAATGGTATATTGATACCGTCATGAAAAGTTGCCAAAATAGCATATCCGATTTGTAGGTTTTTTCATTAAGATTAAATTTTTTCAATATATTGACATTATTCACAAAGTGAGATATAATAAGATGTGTATAAAAATATATACGGTTTTTGACCGTGAAAATATCTCGATCTCTTGCAACAAAGGATGGAATAACAATGAACAATATTATAAAGAGGCGTTTTGCGGCTGTTATAGCCGCCGTATCACTCCTTTCAACTGCATCATGCGGAAATGTAGTCGAAAGAGTTGAAACTGACAGAACTATCGAAACGCTCTCACCTGACAGTATTTCCGAAGAGGAAAATGCTGACTCTGCCGCAACAACAGCTACTACGACAGCTGCGACAACAACGGCAGAAACCACAACTACTACAACTGTACCGGCAATAATGAAGGGAAATCTCTATGATACTTCCGGTACTCTGCTGATGTACAGCGAAAAGGATGCTGACGGAAAAGAACAGCGTATGACCAATGATTCAAACAAGGTCGCATTTGCGAATGTACTTAATGAGATGTCAGAAGGTTTGGACAAAAAATTCGAGGATATCCTCCGTACCAAGAATCCAAATCCTGTAAACGGCGATGAAAAGGTCGGACAGTCGATACAGCTCACTTTTGATGCTGCAAAGCAGAATGCGGTATACGACTATATGGCTCAGACAAACCTCATAGGCTCGGCTGTAGTCATGAGAAGCGACGGCTCTATCGCCGCTCAGGTTTCGTACCCGTCGTATAACCCTGACGATTACTACGGCGTAAAAACTGAGGAAGACCTCGCATGGGGCACTTACGGAAACAAGGCTTTCCAGAATGCTGAACCGGGTTCATGCTTCAAGATTATGTCAGAGGTAATATCAGATAAGCACGGCATAACTTCTCTCACTGACGAGGGTACATGGGAGTACGACGGCACTTCTATCGTTAACTGGGATCATGAGAATACATGGTGCTATCCGGTACAGAGAACTCTCTACTCTGCATTCGTCAACTCCAGCAATATCTACTTTGCACGTTCATTTGACCAGATAGGAAAGGACGATGTTCTCGCCGACCTTGATAATATATTCCACTTCGTAAGCGATATCGACTGCGATTTCGGCACTATCCACAACAATGTCGAGATATACTGCAACGATGACCTGAGAAGAACTGCTTTCGGTCAGGCTTACGTACTCACCTGCCCTGTTTACCTCGCTGCTCTCGGCAGAGAGGCTGCATTCGGCGACATGGTGAAGCCTTTCGTTATAAAGAATACTGTTGATACTACAGATTTCAGTTCTGTAACAAAGGCTGGTTCAACTCCTAATGAAGTCATAGCAAGTATACCGGCTGAGTACCGTCAGAATCTCCTTGACGGCATGACAGGCGTAGGAAGCAACATCGGTATCGGTGTACCGGCAGGCTACAGCTTCTATGCAAAGACTGGTACTGCTGAGACATGGCAGGGAGATTTCCTCTATATCACCGGAGTTGTAAAACGTGACGGCGATGACGGCTCTGCTTCATATGCTGACTACAGCACCTATGACGGTTCGTACATAATCATAATGCAGATACGCAACGCAAAATACTTCAACTTCGACTTTGCAAGCCAGTCGGCATCAATATATCAGGGACTTATAAATACGGTTCTTGCATAAAAAATCAAGCCATAGTATTCTGATAGTTCAGAGGTACTATGGCTTTTAATTTTTTGGAAAAATATAGAGGGACGTTGATTTGCAGGCAAATCAACTCATACGCTTTCTTTGCAAGGAGGAAACTCTCTCTTGCAGAGTTTCCTCCTCTTTTCGTCATTCCCGATAGGAATGACGAAAATTCACCACTTTCAGAGCGCTTCTAAGGATAATTTGTTTCGCTTTTCTCTAAAAAATAAAAGAAAAGCGACCAGAGACG